>NZ_JAMYRK010000046.1:0-46037 GCF_040321335.1 Mesorhizobium sp. M0437 | reverse complement strand
GCACGCCGCTCATCTCCGACCCCGGCTACCGGCTGGTTGGTGAGGCGCTGGATCGCGGCATTCGTGTCGTGCCGATCCCCGGACCGTCGGCGCCACTTGCCGCGTTGACGGCATCCGGCCTGCCCTCGGACGCGTTTCTGTTTGCCGGCTTCCTGCCGGTGAAGACCGGGCAGCGGCTGACGCGGCTGGAAGCGCTGAAGGCGGTGCCGGCAACGTTGATCTTCTTCGAATCGCCGCGCCGGCTGGCCGAGACGCTCAGTGCCATGGTCGAGGTGCTGGGCGGTGCCCGCAAGGCGGCGATCGGCCGCGAGCTGACCAAGACCTTCGAGGAGATGCGGACCGACACCCTGCAATCGCTCGCCAGCCATTATGCGGGAGCCGATACGCCCAAGGGTGAAATCGTCATCTGCGTCGGCCCGGCCGATGCGGTCGCTGATGAGCCAGAAGACATCGACCGGCTGCTGCTTTCGCTCGCCGCCGAGATGCCGGCCTCCAAGGCAGCGGCGGAAGCCGCCAAGATGACGGGTGGCCAGAAGCAGGCGCTCTATCGTCGGCTCCTCGACCTCAAGAATGCCGGAAGAGACGGGACCGGCGAAGACGGCGATGGCTGAACGGCCGAGCGCCAGCCGACAAAAGGCCTACCGGCGCGGCCATCACGGCGAATGGCTGGCGGCGGCGGCGCTGATGCTGAAAGGCTACCGAATTCTGGCCCGCCGCCACCGCACCAGGTTCGGCGAGATCGACCTGATCGCGCGGCGCGGCGATCTGGTGCTGATCGTCGAGGTCAAGGCGCGCCGCACGCTGATAGAGGCAATGGAAGCAGTCGGCCGTGAATCGGAGCGCCGCATCGAAGGCGCCGCCGATTTCTGGCTGTCGCGCCAATCCGACTACGGAAAATTATCGGTGCGCTTCGACATGGTGGCGGTGCTGCCGTGGCGCTGGCCGGTGCATGTCGAGAACGTTTTCTACGGGCGGAACTAGGCTATTCCCGAAGTGGGGCCGTTTTGCTGCGCCTGCGGTTCAGATCATGGTTTGCCGATCTGTCAAGCATCCGCCCAGCGCTGACTGGAACAAAAGCGTTCCTGCGTTGTTCCCCAATCGTCCTGATGTTCGACGGGCTGGTTCAAATGCCGGCCAGGGCAATCCTCGTGGCAGCTATGCGAGGACAAAGGGATGGCGAGGCAAATGGATCCCGACGATCTCAACCCGGTACGGATCGTCACCGTGTTCGGCGGAACCGGCTTTCTCGGGCGCAGGATCGTGAAGCGGCTCCTGGAAAGAGGTTTCACGGTGCGCGCTGCATCTCGCCATCCAGCTCGCGTGGCCCTGGTCTTTTCCTCGATTACAAGGATGCCCGAGGCAGTCGAGGCGGATATATTGGATGCGTCCTCGATCGGGTCGGCCATTACCGGATCACAGGCGGTCGTGAATGCTGTCAGTCTTTACGTCGAGCACGGCGTCCAGACCTTTGAACGCGTGCATGTGAAAGCCGCGGCCGATCTCGCTGCCGCGTCGCGCGACCGCGCGATCGACCAGTTCGTGCTGATTTCAGGGATCGGCTCCGATCCTCAATCGGATTCGAATTACATAAGGGCGCGTGGGCGCGGAGAAGGTGCCGTGGAAAGCGCATTTCCCGGCGCTTTCATTGTGCGTCCCGCCGTCATGACAGGACCTGACGACGCTTTCCTCACGACCATTGTGAGGATGATACGCCTCCTGCCGGTCTATCCGCTGTTCGGCGATGGTGGCACACGGCTTCAGCCGGTCCATGTGGCAGACGTCGCCGAAGCAGTGAGCCGGCTGATCGACGGGCGAACCCACACGGGTTCATCCATATTCGAATTCGGTGGCCCGCGCATCTATACCTATAAGGAACTGCTTCGGGAGATCGCCCGACAGCTCGATACGCACGTCAAGCTGATGCCGGTGCCGTTTGCGGTATGGAACGCCTTGGCTGGCGTCGCGGAACTCCTCCCGGCTGCCCCCATAACGCGCAACCAGATCGATCTTATGCGTCAGGACAATGTGGCAGCAATCGACGCGCCTGGCCTGAAGGAACTCGACATCGAGCCGCGGGATATCGACGAGGTGATCCGTGCGATCGAACAGCGCCGTGGCGTAGGCTCGCGCTCGTCTCCGCCTTAGGACGGCCCCCTGATCCTGGCGGGAACCTATCGCCGCGCGACAGGTTGGTCGAGCTTGAAGCCGTGAAAGAAGGAAACGAACTATGGCCAGATGCGATCAATGCGGGAATGACTACGACAAGGCTTTCAAAGTGACGATGGCCGAGGAGACCTACACGTTCGACAGCTTCGAATGCGCGGTCCAGAAACTTGCTCCGATATGTCCGCATTGCGGATGCCGGATCATCGGACATGGCGTCGAACAGGATGACATCATCTACTGCTGCGCACATTGCGCCGCGGAGGAAGGTGCGAACGCGCTGACCGATCGCGCGCCTTGATGCACCTCCTTTGGCGTCTCCGGGTCGACCATTCCGAACGACTGCGCCGGCTCACCCCATATTGCCAGTGCTGTCAGCACGACGACGACCAGCCGAGGTCAAGACGCCGAGGTCAAGGCCGCCGCACGTTGATGGAGGCAATGGATGCAGTCGGCCACGAATCGGAGCGCCGTATCGAAGGTGCCGGCGATTTCTGGCTGTCGCACCAATCGGACTACGGAAAATTGTCGGTGCGCTTCGACAAAAGGCAGCGTGCGTCGTCTTGATCGCGCCAGAGCTGTCATGTTCTTGCACGTTCAAGAACCCGCGTTCGACGGCTCGTTTAGACGTCGTTCCGTGGCAAGTCGGCTCCCGCTTGGACGAGTCGCTCCACGACGGCGGCCGCCTCCTCTGGAATGGCCGGTATGGTGCCCGACTTCCGCGTCGATCCGAAATCGAGGCCGGCGAAAAAGAGACCTGGAACAACGCCGACGCCATCCTCGTGGACGGGCTGGCCGGCTGCATCGAGCGCGCCGGGAAGCCGAACCCATGAGAAATCGCCGGTGAAGCCGGTGCACCAGATCACTGATCTGATGCCGCTCGCCGTCCAGTCGAGGGAGCGGATCGGAGGATCGGGCAAGCGCGGTTCAATCGTCTCGGCTGGATCATCCTCGGCCAGTGGCGCTTCGAGGCCGGCGCGCTCGATGTACTCGTCAACCAGGCGCTTGGCATTCGCGGAGACCTCGTCGGCAAATCGCATATGGTCGTCGAGCTCGTCGCCGAAGACGAGGTTGCCGTTCTCCACACCCCTGAAGCGGCCGAGCAGCACCACGCCCTGTGCACTCAGCGATTGCAGGCTGATCGTATGGGTCGCGCCGACCAGCGCGCGGGCCTGCAGCTTGCCGGAGGGGAGGACGAGTTCCTTGCGCGGAACGTCGAGAAAACCGGACAGCGTCAGCCATTTAAGTATGTTGCCCCCGCGGTAGCGCCGCACCCAACGGCCGTTGCGGCTGGTCGCCAAAAAGACCGCACGTCCGGCCAGCGCCAGATCCTCGGCGATCTGGCCGCCCGACTGACCGCTGCCGACCACCAGCACCGCGCCACTCTCTAACTCGGCCGGGTTGCGATAAGCCGAGGAATCGACTTGGCGAATTGCGGTTGGCAAATCCGCCGACCCTGCTGGCCGGACCTGCCGATTCTGGTCGCCGGTGGCGATCACCACATTGCGCGCCAGAAATGCCCCGTCCGTCGTGGTGATGCGAAAGATCCCGTCGTCTCTCGTCAGCTCTTGCACCGGAGTTTGGGTGCTTACCGGCAGGCGGTGCCGCTCGGCATAGCCTTCGAGATACGCGACAAATTCGTGGTGGGTTATCGCGCCCCACGGCTCGGGCCCCTCGTAGGAATCACCGGGTAAGATGGAGCGAATGGTCGGCGAATTCAGTCGAAACGAGTTCCACCGCTGCGTTCGCCACGTTTCGCCGATCCGGCCTCGATCGAGTACACGGTGGTCGCGGCCCTGCCGTTTCAAGAAGTAGCTGACGCCGAGTCCCGCCGGACCGGCGCCAATAACGAGGGCGTCAAGAACTTCGCTCACGCATTCCCCCTGCCAACCATACGTCCACAAGATCGTATGGCTCGACTTCGGGCAAGAATAGAGTTCCGGCTGGGATTGCGCTATCCGCGCCGGCTCATCCCCAGATGGCCAGCCCCGCCAGGCCGACGATGCCGACGACCAGCCGCCACCAGCCGAACAGCGCGTAGCCATGGCGCGAGACGTAGTCGAGCAGGAAGCGCACGACGATTAGCGCGGTGACGAAGGCGGCGACGAAACCGACGGCGATGATGGGCAGGTCGGCGCTGCTCAGCACATTGCGGTTCTTGAACAGGTCGAAGGCGAAGGCGCCGACCATCGTCGGGATGGCAAGGAAGAAGGAGAATTCCGCCGCCGCCCGTTTGTCGACCCCGAGCAGCAGCGCGCCGACGATGGTCGAACCCGAGCGCGACGTGCCGGGGATCAGCGACAGGCACTGAAACAGCCCGATCTGCAGATAAAGCCTGGTCGGAAACCGCTCGACATCGTGGTAATAGGGCTTCGGCTTCATGCGATCGACCAGCAGCAGGATGACACCGCCGATGATCAGCATGATGCAGATCAGCCGCGGCGATTCGAACAGCACCGTCTTGATGAAATCGTGCGCCAGCGCGCCGATAATGGCCGCCGGCAGGAATGCGATGAGGATGCCAAGGACGAAATGCCGCGTCAGCCGATCGTAGGGCAGCTCGAGCAGCATCTTCCAGAGACGGCGGAAATAGACGCTGAGAATCGCCAATATGGCGCCGAGCTGGATCAGGATCTCGAAGGCCTTGCCGGTCGAATGAAAGCCGAGGAAATGGCCGGCAAGCAGGATATGACCGGTTGAAGACACCGGAATAAACTCGGTCAGGCCCTCGAGCATGCCGAGCAGCAGCGCTTCGACGACGGTCTGGCTTTCCATGGCAACCTCGGCGTTGGAGTGAGGGCGTGAGAAAAGGGCTTGCTTGTCACGGCGCGGAACTCCCCCTATAGGTCGCAGCACCCTGACAGCCCCTGAATCGGGCGGCCAAGACTTACCGGCGCAGCCGGCGATTTGCCAGTGCGCTCTATTATCGCGGGACCATGCTGACGCTTTTCCACCATCCGATGTTCGCCAGCTGCCGCTTCGTCCGCCTCGCCTTTGGCGAGTATGGCGAGGAACTGGCGCTGATCGAAGAGAAGCCGTGGACGCGGCGCAAGGAGTTCCTGGCGCTGAACCCGGCCGGCACGCTGCCGATCCTGCTCGCCGAAGGCGACGTGCCGATCGTCGGCGCAGTGGTCATTGCCGAATATCTCGACGAGACGCGCGGGGTACTCAAGCGCGACAAGCGGCTGTTCGCCGAGGATCCGATGGAGCGCGCCGAAATCCGACGGCTGACCGATTGGTACCTCAACAAGGCGGAAAGCGAGGTTACCCGGCACCTAGTGCGCGAGCGCGTCCTGAAGCCGGTCATGCCGGAAACGGCAGGCGGCGGCTCGCCCGATTCGGCGGCGATCCGCGCCGCCCGCGCCAATATCCGCCAGCACATGAAATACACCAACTGGCTGGCCGGCACCCGTCATTGGCTGGCCGGCAACAAGGTCACCTATGCCGATCTCGCGGCGGCGGCGGCACTGTCGGTGCTCGACTATCTCGGCGAGATCGACTGGCGCGAACACAGCGCCGCGCGCGAATGGTATACAAGGGTGAAATCACGGCCTTCGTTCCGGCCGCTTCTGTCCGACCGGGTGCGCGGCCTGTCGCCGGTGTCACATTATGCGGACCTCGATTTCTGATACGGCAAAGCTGCGCGCGCTGATCGACCGCGAGGCGCGGAATGCCGGCTTCGACGCCGTTGCCGTCACCACGCCCGATGCGATTCCGCAGGCGCCGGAACGGCTGGCCGAATTCGTTGCCGACGGCTTTCACGGCTCGATGGGCTGGATTGCCGAAACGCTCGAGCGGCGAGGCAAACCGACGACGCTTTGGCCAGAGGTCCGCTCGATCATCGTGCTGGCGATGAATTACGGCCCCGACCACGACCCACGCGACATCCTGGCAAAGCGCGACCGCGGCGCGATCTCGGCCTATGCGCAGAACCGCGACTATCATGACGTGATGAAAGGCCGGCTGAAGGAGATCGCCGGCAAGATCGTGGCGCGCGCCGGCGGGGACGTGAAAGTGTTTGTCGACACCGCGCCGGTGATGGAAAAGCCGCTGGCCGAGGCGGCCGGCCTCGGCTGGCAAGGCAAGCACACCAACCTGGTCAGCCGCGCGCATGGCTCCTGGCTGTTCCTCGGCACCATCTTCACGACGGCCGAGCTGGTGCCGGACGCGCCTGAGAACGATCATTGCGGCTCCTGCCGGGCCTGCCTCGACGCCTGCCCGACGGACGCCTTTCCGGCGCCTTACCGGCTCGATGCGCGGCGCTGCATTTCATACCTCACCATCGAGAACAAAGGACCGATCCCGCATGAGTTCCGGGAAAAGATCGGCAATCGCATCTATGGCTGCGACGACTGCCTGGCCGCCTGCCCGTGGAACAAGTTCGCCCAAGCCGCTTCGGAGGCAAAGCTTGCCGCCCGCGCGGACTTGCGCGAACCGCCGCTCGCCGAGCTGCTGCGTCTCGACGACACTGCCTTCCGCACGCTTTTTTCGGGCTCGCCGATCAAGCGCATCGGCCGCGACCGTTTTATCCGAAACGTGCTGATAGCGGCCGGCAATTCCCAGGACTTGTCGCTGGCCGGCGCCGTTCGCGCGCTGCTCGACGACGCCTCGCCCCTGGTTCGCGGAGCTGCGGTATGGGCGCTGTCGCGGCTGGTGCCGGGTCGGGAGTTCGCCGAACGTGCCGCAGCCGCTTTGCAAGCAGAACATGAAGAGGCGGTGAGAGGCGAATGGCTTCTGGCCCTGCCAAAGCCGATCGAGGCGCATACATGACAAAAAAGCAGATTTTCATCTTCGGCGCCGGTTATTCGGGCAGGGCCTTCGCCCGCGCCAACAGGGATGCCGACACAACGATCTTCGGTACAACACGGTCGCTGGAAAAATTCGCGGCGCTGCGGCAAGCCGGTATCGTGCCGCTGCGTTTCGATGGCACGCTGACCTCCGAAATCGGCGATGCCCTTGGGAAGACAACCCATCTCGTCGTCTCGGTCGCGCCGGACAAGGCCGGCGACCCGATGCTGGGCGCGGCACGCGAGGAGATCGCGGCCAACATGCCGGAGCTCGAATGGATCGCCTATCTCTCCACCGTCGGCGTCTATGGCGACCGTGGCGGCAATTGGGTGGACGAGGCCGCCGAATGCCGGCCGTTGTCGAAGCGGTCGGTGATGCGTGTTGCAGCCGAGCAGGATTGGCTACAATTGGGCCATGACATCCACCGGCCGGTGGCGATCCTGCGGCTTTCCGGCATTTACGGGCCGGGCCGCAACGCCCTGGTCAACCTGGAAAACGGCACTGCGCGGCGGCTGGTCAAGCCGGGCCAGGTGTTCAACCGCATCCATTGCGACGATATTGCCGGTGCGCTCTGGCATCTCGCCGAGGGCAATCGCGGCGGCATCTTCAACGTCACCGACGACCTGCCGGCGCCGCCGCAGGACGTCGTCGCCTATGCCGCCCAATTGATGGGCATCGAGCCGCCGCCCGAAATTCCGTTCGAGACCGCCCAACTTTCGCCCATGGCGCGGTCTTTCTACAGCGAGAACAAGCGTGTCGCCAATGCGGCAATCAAGGCGGCCGGTTATGGCTTTCGCTTTCCCGACTATCGCTCGGCGCTCGATGCCATGTGGGCGAGCGGCGACTGGCGCGACGGCGAGGCGCGCAGCCCGATGAAACGGTCATGATCGATACGTTGCGCGGGCTATGGTATGATGCGGTTCAAATCGCGGAGGGGTCCAGCTTGGGGAAGACGTTAGCGCGAGCCTTGCCGGGCAAAACGCTGCTGCTGACGGCAGTACTGGCCATCGCCGGCTTGGCGGCGCTTGCAACGCAGCCAGGGAGCGCCGAGCAACGGGCAAAGGACCTGTTCGGCGCCAAAAAGCTGCCGGCACTCGCAGCAGCGCAATCGATCGGCTTTTATTCCAAAGGCTGTTTTTCCGGCGGCGTCGCCCTACCCATGGACGGCCGGCACTGGGAGGTGATGCGACCGTCGCGCAATCGTCGCTGGGGCCATCCGGCAATGATCGCGCTGATCGAGAAACTGTCGCGCGATGCCGCTGCCGACGGCTGGCCTGGCTTGCTGATCGGCGACATCTCGCAACCGCGCGGCGGTCCGATGCTGACCGGCCATGCCTCGCACCAGATCGGCCTCGACGCCGACATCTGGCTGACGCCGATGCCCGACCGTAAGCTCTCGGCCGAAGAGCGCGAAAACATCAGCGCTACCTTGATGGTCGATGAAAAGACCCATTTGGTGAAGGACGGGCTGTGGACGCCGATGCACACGCGGTTGTTGAAGCGCGCCGCGAGCTATCCCGAAGTCGAGCGCATCTTGGTCAATCCCGGGATCAAGAAGAAGCTCTGCGACACGGTCAAAGGCGACCGTAGCTGGTTGCGCAAGGTCAGGCCGTTCTGGGGCCACGACTACCACTTCCACATTCGCATCGGCTGCCAGGCTGGATCACCCGACTGCAAGGCACAGGAAGCGACGGCGCCAAGCGATGGCTGCGACCAGGCGCTGGCCTGGTGGTTCACCGAGGAGCCGTGGCGCCCCAACAAGAACCCGGACAAGCCGAAGGCACGCGACCTGATGACCATGGCGAACCTGCCCAGGCAATGCCAGTTCGTGCTCGACGCGCCAGCTCCGCCGTCGGCGGAAGCAGTCACCTACTATGGCGACGGCGTGCCGATCGCGGCCGTACCTGCTCCCGCGGCAGAGTCTTCGCCGCCGCCGACGGTCGCAGCCGGCGCGGCAGCGCTTCCGGCCTCGGCGAACGCCTTTGTGGCGACGCCCGAGATCGGCATTCCGCTGCCGCGGCCACGACCGGGGCACTGATGCGGGCAGCGTGTTCGCCGTCTGCATCCGTGCATCTCCACTTCGAAAACCGATTTCCCTTTTTGCGGTCATGCGCTAGTCAACGAGAGAACGGCGATACGCGTCGGGAACGGACGAGAGCATGCCAGGCGTAAGCGACGACGACACTCTGTTGCGATTTCCGATCCTGATCGGCGATATAGGCGGCACCAATGCGCGCTTCTCGATCGTACTAGACGCGAATTCCGAGGCCGGCGAGCCGACCATCGTCCAGACCGCCAACTTCAATACGATTGACGAGGCGATCCAGTCGGCCGTGCTCGACCGCTCGTCGGTCCGGCCGAATTCAGCTGTGCTGGCGGTAGCCGGTCCTGTCGAAAGCGACGAGATCCCGCTTACAAATTGCCCATGGATCGTCAAGCCGAGACAGATGTTCGCCAGTCTCGGTCTCAGCGACGTCGTGGTGCTCAACGACTTCGAGGCACAGGCGCTGGCTGTCGTCGCGCTCGGCGAAGAGCATATGGAGAAGATCGGCGGCGACGAGCCGGAACCGAATTCCGGGCGGGTGGTGCTCGGCCCGGGAACCGGGCTCGGTGTCGCCGGGCTGGTTTATGCGCTGCATCACTGGATACCGGTACCCGGTGAGGGCGGCCATATGGATATCGGCCCGCGCTCGCCGCGCGATTTCCAGGTGTTTCCGCATATCGAGAAGCTCGAGGGCCGCATCTCCGGCGAACAGATCCTGTCCGGACGCGGCCTGGTCAATGCCTACCGGGCGGTGGCCAAGGCGGACGGCAAGCCGTCGCCCTTTACAACGCCTGCCGAGGTCACCGCCGCGGCGCTGGCAAAGAACGATCCGGTGGCCGAAGAGGCGCTGTCGATCTTCGTCACTTGCCTGGGGCGCACCGCCGGCGATCTCGCTCTGGTGTTCATGAGCCGCGGCGGCGTGTTTCTCACCGGCGGCATCGCGCAAAAAATCCTGCCGGCGCTGCGCACCGGCAATTTCCGCGCCGCCTTCGAGGACAAGGCGCCGCACAGCGCCCTGATGCGCGGCATGCCGGTCTACGTCATCACCCATCCGCTTGCGGCGCTTTTAGGGCTGGCCGCCTATGCCAGAAATCCGTCGCTGTTCGGCGTGCAGACGGCGGGGCGGCGCTGGCGGGTTTAGGACACAAGCTGCGCCGCGACGAAGTTTCGCCGTCCCCGGCCATAGGCAAGCCGCCATCGGGGCGTTAAGAGGTTGCCGAATTGCAGTCCGGCCGAACCGAAACCACAAAGCGCTCCAACGTGACAATTCCAGCACCAACCAAAGGGAAAGTCCGTCCCAGCGAGATCGTGGCGGTGATCCGCCGCATCATCGCCGAGAACAGCCGCGATTATCGCTGGTACTATGCTCTTGCCGTGCTGTGCCTGGTGACGATCGCGGCGACGACCGCCTTCACAGCCTGGATCATGAAGGATGTCATCGATCAGATCTTCTACCAACGGCGCGGCGATCTTATCGCGCTGATCAGCGTGTCGATCCTGGCCGCCTTTATGCTGCGCGGCCTGGCCAGCTACGGCCAGGCAGTGACGCTGGCCAAAATCGGCAACAATCTGGTGGCGCGCTATCAACGCCGCATCTTCGACCATCTGATGAAGCTCGGCGTCGGCTTCTTCAATGACACCCGCTCGGGCCGGCTCGCCGCGCAGATCAACGAGAACGTCAACGGCATCCGCGATCTCCTGTCGATGACGCTGACATCGCTGGCGCGCGATGCGGTATCGCTTGTCGCGCTAGTCGGCGTCATGATCTGGCAGGACCCGATGCTCTCGGCGATGTCGCTGCTGATCGGCCCGCCCTTGATCTACAGTGTCACCTATCTGATGCGCCGGGTGCGTCGCATCACCCGTGAATCGGTGCAGATCAACTCGCGGCTGATCGGCGCCATGCAGGAAGCGACGCAAGGCATCGCCATCGTCAAGGCCTTCACCCTGGAAGAAGAGCTGTCGCGCCGCATCGGCGGCCTCGTCGCGGGCGCCGAGCAGCGGGCAAACAAGATCGCCCGCGTCTCGGAACGGCTGACGCCTATCTCCGAAATGCTGGCCGGCTTCGCCGTCGCCGGCGTCATCGCCTATTCCGGCTACCGGGCGACCGTCGGCGGCCAGCCGCCGGGCGCGGTGTTTGCCTTCATCACCGCCCTGCTGCTTGCCTATGATCCGGCCAGGCGGCTGGCGCGTATGCAGGTTGGCATGGAAAAGTCGCTGGTCAATGCGCGCATGATCTACGAGCTTCTCGACCTCGAGCCGCAGCAAGGTGACGTGCCGGCAGCCGCCGAGGCGAAATTCACCTCTGGCGAAGTGCGCTTCAACAACGTGTCCTTCCGCTATGTCGAAGAGGCGCCGGTCCTGCAGGATCTGACCTTTGTCGCCGCCGCCGGCAAGGTGACCGCCATCGTCGGAGCCTCGGGCGCCGGCAAGACGACGCTGGTTGCGCTGCTGCAGCGCTTCTACGATGTCGAGTCGGGCAGGATCGAAATCGACGGCCAGGACATTTCAAAGGTCACCAAGCATTCGCTGCGCGGCTCGATCGCCTATGTATCGCAGCAGCCCTATCTGTTAGAAGGCACCATCCGCGACAACATCCGCTACGGCAGGCTGAGCGCCACCGACGCAGAGATTGAACGCGCCGCCCAACAGGCCGCGGCACACGATTTCATTCGCCAGCAGCCGCAAGGCTACGACACGCCGGTCGGCGAGAATGGCGTGACGCTGTCGGGCGGCCAGCGCCAGCGCGTATCGATTGCACGCGCCATCGTTCGGCAGGCGCCGATCCTGCTGCTCGACGAAGCGACCTCGGCGCTCGACAACGAGGCCGAGGCCCGCGTCCAGGAAGCGCTGACCCATGTCATGGAAGGGCGCACCACCATTGTCATCGCGCACCGGCTGTCGACGGTGGTCAATGCCGACCATATCATCGTGCTGGAGCAGGGCCGGCTGGTCGAACAGGGCACGCATGCCTCGCTGATGGCCGACCCGCACAGCGTCTATGCGCGGTTCCATCGGGTGCAAGGCAGGAAAGGGCTGGGGCTTGTCGATGACGCCAAGCCAATCCAGACTGCGGCGCAAAATGATCACGCGAAAAAGGCGGTCGGGAGACATTCATGAGCGACACGCCGACCGTGAGTGAAATGGGCCTGGTGGTGGTGGGCGCGGCTGGCCGCATGGGCCAGGCGCTGATCCGCGCCATCCACACGATACCGGGCGCGCGTGTCGCCGGCGCCATCGCGCCGGCCGGTTCGCCACATCTCGGCAAGGATGCCGGCGAGCTGGCCGGCGTCGGCAGGCGCGGCGTGGCGATCGGCGACGATCCGCTGCCGGCCTTCGCCAAGGCCGACGGCGTGCTCGATTTCACCACGCCGGCAGCGACCGTCGAATTCGCCGGCTATGCGGCGCAGGCGCGCATCGTCCATATCATCGGCACCACCGGCTGCTCGGCTGAAGACAATGCCAGGATCGCGGCGGCGGCGCGGCACGCGACGGTGGTCAAGTCAGGCAATATGAGCCTCGGCGTCAATCTGCTGGCGGTGCTGGTTGAGCAGGCGGCGCGCGCGCTCGATGCCGACGATTTCGACATCGAGATCCTGGAAATGCACCACCGGCACAAGGTCGATGCTCCGTCGGGCACGGCGCTGCTGCTCGGCGAGGCCGCCGCTGCCGGGCGCGGCGTAGCACTTGCCGGCAACGATGTTCGCGTGCGCGACGGCCATACCGGCGTGCGCAAGGCAGGCTCGATCGGTTTCGCCAGCTTGCGCGGCGGCTCGGTGGTCGGCGACCACAGTGTGGTGCTGGCCGGTACCGGCGAGCGCATCACGCTTGCCCATCATGCCGAGGACCGGGCGATCTTTGCCCGCGGCGCGGTCAAGGCAGCCCTGTGGGCGCGCCGCCGCAAGCCGGGCCTCTATTCGATGCGGGACGTGCTCGGCCTGACAAGCTGATCCACAGATTTGGCTGATCCACAAGATTTGGCTGATCCACAAGATTTGAAGGAGCAAATATGTCGAGAACTCTCGTGCTCGTGCGCCACGGCCAGAGCGAATGGAACCTGAAGAACCTATTTACCGGCTGGCGCGACGTCGACCTGACCGAACTGGGCCATGCCGAGGCCAAGTCGGCCGGCGCCAAGCTCAGGGCGCGCGGCATGAAGTTCGACATCGCCTTCACGTCGTCGCTGATCCGGGCGCAGAAGACCTGCCAGCATATTCTCGACGCCGTTGGCCAGAGCGACCTCGAGACCATTCGCGACCAGGCGCTGAACGAGCGCGACTATGGCGATCTCTCCGGCCTCAACAAGGATGATGCGCGCAAGAAATGGGGCGAGGAGCAGGTGCATGTCTGGCGCCGCTCCTATGACGTGCCGCCGCCCGGCGGTGAAAGCCTGAAGGACACCGGCGCGCGCGTCTGGCCCTATTACCTGCACGATCTGCAACCGCATGTGCTGCGCGGCGGCACCGTGCTGGTGGCGGCGCACGGCAATTCGCTGCGCGCGCTGATCATGGCGCTGGACGGCAAATCGGGCGAGGAGATCGTCAAGCTCGAGCTCGGCACCGGTGTGCCGATCATCTACACGCTCAACGCCGATTCCACGGTGGCGTCGAAGGAAGTGCTGGAGCATTGAGCCGGAGAAGGAACGCGGCTTTCAAAAAAGCGCGTTGACACTCATCCCTCGCCCGCTTAATGAGCGCGCACCAGCCCAGATGGCGGAATTGGTAGACGCGCACGGTTCAGGTCCGTGTTCCGCAAGGAGTGGAGGTTCGAGTCCTCTTCTGGGCACCAAATTCCCGTTTCGAACCGATTGATGCGGTTTCAGAGACCCAAGAAAAAGCCCGGTTTGCCGGGCTTTTTCTTGATCCAATGCTCTAAGCTGCCTACCGTCAGCCATGGTATCCACAAGATATCCAACAATTATCCTTCCGGGTTAGGCAGCGATCTGTCGTTGCGACAGCGCAGCAGCGGAAGGATTTGGCCCGAGATCACTCTGGTGATCTTCTGTTGCTTGGCGTTGGTTACGACGTTCATGCACGCACATCCGTAGCCGTGACCCGAACCAGGCACATTGGTCTCGACGAATTGCCGCTCGTCAAAGGCCGGCACATTGTCGATGCCCTTGGGATCCGGGCGTCCCTGCATCTGGATCCACCAATCCCCGTCACTGTCGGTCAGGACGAGGTTGCCGGGGGTCGGGCTGGAGTACCAGCCACAACGGCGCTCGGCATGGGCGGCTGCAGACAAGGACATGATAGCCAGGCAGACACAGATAGCGAACAGTGGGCGCATGAATATCTCCTCCCTGAAGTAGGTCAGGTCGTGCCGCCGATCCGTTGGCGCCGGGGACGCGCATGACTTTTGCGAGCCTTATGGCTTCAACTTCGTGTCCACATGTTCTTCGATCAATCCGCAATGAAGCGTCACGGGCGCCCTTTGGACGTTGCTGAGTGGACCGTCGATGAAATCGCAGCCGAGCAGATTGACCGAGCTGCTCTTGCGCGCCGACGCAACGTTGACGTTGACATCGGGAGGGCCGGCAAGCCAGTCGAGACGCTTTGCGTCGACCTTGGCGCCGCTGATGCGGGCGTGGCCGCCTGTGCCCGGTATCTCCACCTCTTCGTCGTGCGGTGTGAGATCGATCAGGCCGACTTCGTTGGCGTGCTTCGCGGCGCTCGGCTTGGGGTCGCCGTAATAGGAGGCGAAGACGACGATTCCCTCCTTTTCAGCCGCGAGCTTGGCGGCTGCTTTCTTGGACAGCGTGACGTTGACGTCGAAGCCCATGTCATCCTGGGCTGTTGCCGGCACGGCAGATGCCAGCAGCACAGATGCCGCAATCGCCATTGCGAGCGATGATCCGCAGCGTTTCACAATCCACCTCCTTCAAGTCCCCACGCAGTGATGATGCCCCTCGCATTGTTCATATCTGGCAGCGACGTCATGCTCGCCGCCGGCTTCATCATGATCAAATAAGTTGCAGCACGTGTCAGTTCGCGGCCGGAACGGGGCAACTCAGATCGCCTTCCTTGCAATTCAGGTAACCCTCGAAGGCTTTGACACGGGATTGCGTCAGGCCGTCCATGCATTGCGCGATGAGCATCGGTATTACGCTTCCTCCGGCCGATCCAGCAGTCTGAAAACTGCACTCCGCGTCGCGAAACTTGCCCCAATCCCGCTGTGCCTGAACAAGAAGCTTCTTGGTATCCGCATCGTCCTTCAGGCGGGCTTCGATCTGCTTGTAAAGCTCATTGAGCTTCTTGTCGGATTTCTGGAACTCGGCACCGAAGCACTGATTCATGGTGGCCTGATCCTTGGCATCGGCGCACTTGTCCTTGGCAAGGGCGAATGTCGGCGCAGCCAGAACCACGGCAGCAGTCAATATCGCTATTTTCATCGATTTCCCTTTCCGATTGCAGTCAAGCTCTTAAGTTGCTCAGCCCCGCCCTATGTTCTCGTCAGCTGTCCGTTATTGCCACGATCGGCCCATGGCCCGATTATCTGGTTTTCATTGGATCAGCTTTGCCACCTTCGGCGACCGTGACGTTGCCGACCTTTCCTGAGCCGGTCAGCGTGCCGCCCTCCTTGACCATGACTTCGCCGGAGACCTCTCCGTCAACGACAAGCAGTCCCGAGACGGAAACGTCACCGGTCAAAGAGCCGGTCACGTGCAACTCCGCTCCCGCCACCACTTCCGTCATGCCCGAATATTTGTTCTTGCCGCTCAGCGTCAGCTTGCCACCGGCAACAACGAGGCCGCCGCTGTCGCCGGCGTCATCAAAGTCCGCGATGGTTCCATCAAATTGCCCGTCGGCTGCTGTCAGGATCAGTCTGCCCGCGCCCAGATAGACCTCGCCTTTACCGCCAAGGTTGCGAATGGCCGTATCGTTCAGGGAGTGCGCCACTCCCCAGGGCTTCAGGTGGTTTCCTTTCTGATCGATGTTGAGCACACCGTCGACTATGACGCGCGAGGAATGCTCGATGCTGCCCGGCCCGGCCAGAGTAAGATAGCCATCGGCCGCGATGTGGGTTGTGCCCGTGTAGGTATTGGCCCCGGTCATGCGCACGTCCGCGTCCTTCTCGATCGTGAAGTCGCCGGCGCCGAAGATGTTCCCGGCCAATCCGAGCCATCCGTCGCTGCCCATTTCGCCGTTCACTCGGTTGAGCTGCACTTGATCCTTGACAGCCGCGTCTGTCGTAAAGTCGGCAGCGCTGACAAAATAGGGTGAATAGGCGGTTGTTTTGTTCTCCAGATCATACATCACGGAATTGGACTGAAAGAAGGGTAGGCCGACCCAAATTCCATGGCCTCTCTCCTCATCGCTTTGGCGATCGATAACGACATCGCTGTATTCCCTGTTGTTGAAACTATCGTCAAATCCAAAAAACTTGAAGTTTATTATGCCAGAACTGTATTTATCAATTTTAAAACCTTTCGACTTGAGCTTATTTAAAGTATCTTCATTCGTAATATGAACAAATGTCGCTGTTCCTGTATCCAATAAGACGGGTCCGCTGAAATCAACCGATTGCTTCTTTCCCTTATGGTCAAAAGAAATCGTATAACGGTAAGACCCTTCGTACTCATTGGATGCATTCGCGCCTGATCGCGGGAATCGTCTCTGGTAAGCCTGAAAATCCCCTTCGCCCCACGGCGTCAGGGCCGTAAACTGGGATCTCAGACTGGGGGACAAATTCAGCGTCAGGCACGGACCGCAGCCCGGTGTCGTCTTCCTTTTTCCAAGATTTGCATTGGCAGAGACCACATAGCCGCTTCGGGTTTGACCGCCGGGGGCACTGGTCTGGTCTCCTGGAAAGATAAAATCGGCGGCTCCAAAGATGCCGTAAAACGTCGTCGAACCACCGGGTTCGCCTTTCTGCATTCTCTCGCGCGCATTAAGATCCGCGTAGACTGGCGTATCGCCGTATTGACCAACGGGCTTCTGCATCAATTTCACATCCTCGAGGTCGCCGAAACCCTTGGTGTAGACGTAATCCACCACCCGAGCAGCGCTAAAGCCGCCGTCGAAGGTTACGACAGGCTCCCACGCATCATCCGGATCGTAAAAAGACAGGCTGTCGAACCGTACCTGTTGTACCCAATCGCCATAGGTGCCGTCACCATAGGCGTACATTGCGGGCTTGCTGCCGGGCACCGGCTTTACGCCAGGGACGCTCGAATCGATCTCCGCGTTGAACTCATCCGACCCGGTGTCGAATTCGAACAGACGAGGCTTGGCACTATTGATGCCCACCATGATCCCGAGTTTGTGATAACCACCGTCGGTTCCGTATTCCCTGACGTGTTGCAATGGAATAAGTATCGGTCCGGCAGCCTGGACAGGGACGGTCTCTTCGGCCACCGCAGGTGCAGCATGTGATGTGTTCGCTGCCGGAACGGGGCAGCTCGGATCGCCTTCCTGGCATTTCAGGTAATCCTCGAAGTCTTTGACACGGGATTGCGTCAGGCTGTCCATGCACTGCGCGACGAGCATTGGCATTACACTTCCTCCGGCCGCTCCCACGGTCTGGAAACTGCACTCCGCGTCGCGAAATTTGACCCAATCGCGCTGTGCTTGAACAAAAAGCGTCTTGGTATCCACATCATCCTTCACGCGGGTTTCAATCTGCTTGTAAAGCTCGTTGAGCTTGTTGTCGGATTTCTTGGACGCGGCATCGGCGCACTCGTTCGCGGCGGCCTGATCCTTGGCGGCGTCGTAGCACTTGTCCTGGGCAAAAACGAAAGCCGGCATGGCCAGGACCATGGCAATGGTCAGCGTCGCGGTTTTCATCGGTTGACCTCTGTTTAGAACTGCCGGCCCGGTCGGCTGCTAGTTGGCATCGTCGTCGTTCGATCCGGCAGCGTCGTCGGTACTGTCATCCGTCGCATCGTCATCCGAGCTGTTGTCGTCAGTGTCGGTGTTGTTGTCGCCATCACCACCGTCCGTTGGGTCTGCATCGTCATTCTGATCGCTCGAATCGTCCTGATCGTCGGAACTATTGTTGTCAGTGCTGTCATCCGACGCATCGTTATCCGTACTATCGTCGTCAGTGTCGTCGTTCTGATCGCTCGGATCGTCCTGATCATCGGAACTTTTGTCATCGGCATCGGGAGGAGACGTTTCTGCGTCCTGACTGGCGTCCCCAGGCTGCGAGTCGTCCCCGCGATAGCTTGTGTCATTGAGGCCCGTCTCCATCTCCTCGTCATACTCATCGACGATCTGCGTCCATTCCTCTCGATTGTCGACACTCGTCCATTGGGAGATATTGTTGACCGAGATGTTGGTGTTGAAGTTGTTGACGGTGATGTTGGTGTTGACCTCGACGACGTCTGTGACTTCTGTCCCGCGGTTCACGCCAAACAGGAAACTGGTGGCACTCGCGGCAAGGGCGGCCCAAACGAACCTATCGACATCGCGCGGCGTCGAAATCGGCTGATGCCGCACTGTGGCAAGCACGTCACCCGGTCGGATGCCTTGCCGCGCGGCAACACCGTGGGGTGCAACGGCCAGGACATACACGCCGCGAAGCTTGGGCGGGATCTGGTAGCGGTGCCGAGAGGCGTGATTGATCGGTATCAGAACCGCGTTAAGAGCCCGGGAAACATAGGGTTTCGGCAGATCATATTTGCTGGCATACGCAACATTGATCGTGTGCGGGACAGCTACACTCACAACAGCCGTCATTTTCACTGAAGTTGCCAATGCACGGGCGAGCTGCATTATCAGTCTGGATTTTCGAACGGTTTGCATTTTGCACATCCTGCAGCTGATGATTGGAGTCGATCTCAGAGCCCCGGCGCCCCGGAGCGCTCACCAATCATTCTCCCCCTGCACCAACGGTCAGCGGCAATTTCCAGCGATCATCACCGTCGTTCCGTAACTTCCTCGGCAAAACACTTTGCCAGGTCTTGCGGCGCTCCGAGCTTCTTCGCCCAGGATACCAGTTCAGGTTTTTCCGACGGCTCGGCATAGCCGCCCCACACGTCGCGAAACTGCTTCTTTCCGTCGACTGTCTGGAAGAACATCACGCCGTCGTCGCTCACCGGCGTGGAGACGTAGGCGGCGCTCCAGCTGCCGCTCTCCATGATCGTGAAGAACTTTGCCTGAGCGGGCTTGAACTTATTGGTCATCGCCGAGACGACGAGAGGGGCATATTCCTGCTTGCGCGCCTTCGTCACTTCGACCTTTATACCGTCACAGGCGTTATTCGCAGCGAAAGCGGACGTCAGCGCCATTCCCAACCCCGCAAGGCCGACCATAACGATTTTGGCATGTCGCCGGACCAGGCCGCTGAATTCAGACATGATTGGCTTCCTCCTTGTTCGCCCCCGAGTCCGTTAATCGGAATCGTCATCGTCGGATGAATTGTCATCGTCCGGTGTATCGACCTCGCAGCCGATGCCGCGGCAGCCTTGGTAGTTGCCTTGCGTATCGAAGTTGGGATTGCCTTCTCTGTCGTACTGCGGTCTGTCGTCGATACTTTGATCCCCGTCATCAGGATCGTCGACTTTACATCCGAGCCCATGGCAGCCGATGTAACGGCCCCTGGTATCGAAGTTGGGATTGCCGTTCCTGTCGAACTGCGGCCGATAGTCAATCTGTCGGCCACCTTTATGGGGCCGATCAGCCAGGCAGCCCTTTCCGCGACAACCGCCGTAGTCGTCGGTGGTACAACCGGCGATCGCCATCAAAGCAGTGGCCAAGGCCGCATAGATTACGAATTTCATGATTCATTCCTCCGACTGGCTGGCGGCGGACATCGTCCATTTCGGAAGGCCATTGCAGGCGGCGATCCCCGCTTTTGCCGCGAAGGCTGGCGCCAATCGGAGGAGGGCAAAGCTTCGCCGGCCATCAAACGAGAGCCAGGCTGTGGGCGATGCATTCGACGACTTAGCCGACGGTTGCCGTAGTCTCTTGCGTCGGGTCGAACGCTCCCGGCCGGGGCCGCCGCATTAGCGAGTGTCAATATTCCTCTCCATGCTTAGTGCCCCGTCCGCCCAAGCATGTTTCAACGATCCGCTGACGCGGCTGTGCTTCCAAGAAATGCATCCAAGTCAGCCTATGACAAGGACAAATCCCAATATCGCAGGATTGAATTTTGCAAATGCTTAATAATTCGGAATCAGCACGGGCTATCTTAGCAGATACTGAAATGTGACCAGCAGCAAGATTCAGGAATGCTTCCTTAGGTTTGTTCTCATTAAGCCGAGTTAGTACAAGCAATATTCTATGCTGTTGTGAATTTTGCGCCAGCTCTACAAAAAGGGCGCGACGAACCCACCCCAATCGCGATCTATTGTGGTATTTTGTCGAACCCAGCCAACCCTTGCGAGGGCCGAAAGAAACGTGCCCTTTGCCCGACTTTTCAACGCTGCGGAGTGCCAAATAGAGGCACAGTGGGGGCGGCACATCCCACAAAAGCTCGCAGAGGCGGCTGCGGCCGACCGGATGCGGCGCCAGCGCCAGATAGGCGAGCAGCGCACACAGCTTGCGCGATTTTGGGAGCCGGCTGATCGACCAGAACATCGCGCAAGGGCATTATCTCGGCGCGCTGATCGCGGCCGAACCGGCACTCGAACTGGTAGCGCCGGTGAGCATCAACATCGTGTGCTTTCGCTACCGCGCGGACGGACTGGGCGGGGAGCGCCTGAAAGCGCTCAATACCGAGATCATGCTGAGGCTGCAGGAAGAAGGCATCGCCGCCATTTCCGACACGACGGTGCATGGCCAGCATAGCCTCAGGGTGGCGATCAACAACCACCGCACCCGGCGCGACGATCTGGACCTGCTGGTGCGGGAGACCGTGCGGCTTGGACTGGAGATTTCAAGGCCTGGCGTGGCTCTTCCTTCTCCCCTTGTGGGAGAAGGTGGACGCGAAGCGGCCGGATGAGGGGTGTTCCAGCTTGATACTGACGGCACTCCGTCCGCACCCCTCAACCGTCTTGGCGCTGCGCGCCAATCCACCTTCTCCCACAAGGGGAGAAGGAAGAAAGAGCGGCGCTGGCCCCGACAATTGGTCGTCTGCAAGGCTACGCCTCGAGCCAGACCTTCTCGAAATGCTGCTCGAGCGATTGGTGCTGCTCGCAGCCATGCACGCCCTTGCGGTAGGTGCGGTAGACCGAGCGCCAGTAGGGCTGGATGATGACGCCGGAATCGCGCAGATTCTGTTCGATCTTGGCCATGAGCTCCTTGCGGGCGCCGGGATCGGGCATCGCCAGCGCCTTGTCGAGCAGACTGTCGAATTCCGGATCGGCGTAGGCGGTCTCGTTCCACGCGGCGCCAGACTTATAAGCGAGCGCCAGCACCTGGACGCCGAGCGGCCGGCCGAGCCATTCCGTGCAGGAGAAAGGATATTTGCTCCAGTCGTTCCAGAAGGTCGCGGCCGGCAGCACGGTGCGCTTGATCTTCAGCCCGGCCTCGCGCATCTGCGCAGCGATGGCGTCGCCGGAGCTCTTCTGCCAGTCCACGTCGACCGAGATGAGTTCGTATTCGTGGTCGGCCTTGCCGGCCCCGGCGAGCAGGGCCTTGGCTTGATCAATGTTGCGGACGGCCGGGCCGATATCGGCATATTCGGGATGCATCGGCCCGACATGATGGTTCTCGGCAGGCTTGCCGCGGTTGTCCATGCCGATCTTCAGCACGGCGGCGTTGTCGACGGCGAGCTGGGCGGCGCGGCGCACCTTGATGTCGTCATAGGGCGGATTGCCGATATTGAACCGCGCGACGATGGTCGAGCCGGTGGCGATTTCCGAATTGCTCAGGCCCATGGAGTCGGTCTGCGCAACCGTGTCGGAGGCGGTTTCGTGATCGGTGTCGATCTCGCCCGATTCGAAGGCCGACAGCATCGCATTGGGGTCGGAGCCGTAGTCCACCCATTTGATGCCGTCGAGGTAGAACTCGCCCTTCCACCATGGCTTGTCTTTGCGGCGGACTTCGGCGCCGACCTCGGCGTCCCATGCCACGAGTTCGCAAGGCCCGGTGGTGATCGCCAATGCCTTCAGCGGATCGCCGTCGCCTTCATAGCTGCGGTGCATGATCAGCGTCGGGTAGTCGGCCATGCCGGCGATCAGCGAAATGTCGGGCTTCGGCAAATTGAGCCGCACGGTGACGTCGTCGACGCGCTCGATGCCGCCGTCGACGGGCTTCTTGGTATCGGCGTTGACCAGTGCGCCCATGCGCGCGGCGACTGAATTGCCGGCGACGGACGCATCACACCAGCGCGTCAGATTGTGGATCACGTCGTCGGCGTTGAAGGTGTCGCCGTTCGACCAGGTGATGCCCTTGCGGATATGCAGGGTCAGGACGCGGGCGTCGTCGCTGGTCTCCCAGCTCTCGAGCAGCCATGGCTCGAAGGTGAAGTCGCGCTTCCAGCGCACCAAATATTCGTTGCACTGGCGGGCGACGTTGGACATCTCGACGCCGTCGAAGGTGCGCGGATCCTTCCAGCCCTTGACATTCATGGCAACGCGCAAGACGCCGCCGCGCTTCGCCTCCTCGGCCCTGGCCGGTGACGGAGCAAGCCCGCCAAGCGCCAGCGCGCCGGCAGCGCTGACACCGAGCGCAGCCATGGTGGCGAGATATTCGCGCCGGTTCATCTGGCCTTTCTTGAAGCCATCGGCGACGGGCTCGGCCTGCGGATGCAGTTTTCGATCGGTCAGCATGAACTTCATTGTCGTCATTCCCCTGTTGTTGGGCACCTCTGCCGATCGCCAAACGCGGGGGACGGATGCGATCGCCGGAGCGCCATTGCCTCGGGGATGATAGGGCGAGCGCCCGTGGGGGAGTGTTCGGACTTCCGCAGTTCTTGTGCGCTGTTCCGCAAGCGGAAGGTCCCCCTCACCCGGATCGCCAACCGAATTGCGAAGGGCAGTTCGGGGCAATCCGACCTCGCCCCCGGGGGGAGAGGAGGTCGCCTGCGTTGATGCCAGGCTCTTCTCGCCAGCGGGGAGAAGGTGGACGCGAAGCGGCCGGATGAGGGGGCCTTCGCAACCTCAGTAAGGCCAGTCGCCTTTGCCAAGCGCGGCGATGGCCGCAATGATGCGGGCGAAGGCTTCACCGGCGCGCGGAACGGTTTTGCGGGCGCGCAGGAAACTGTGCACCAGACGCGGCTCCTCGCGCCACCAGGCGCGGCCGCCGGCGGCGAGGATGCAGTCGCGATAGGCCTCGCCGTCGGAGGACAGCGGATCGCACTCGGCCGTGATGATGAAGGTCGGCGGCAGGCCGGAGAAATTGCTGCCTCGGAGTGGCGAAAAGGTCGGATCGTCGGGCGACTGTGCCTTTGCGGAGCGCACGTTGCGATAGAATTCGATATCGCGCAACGTCAGCAGCGGCGCTTCGGCGTGCTCGACACAGGAGCCGGCGCTCTCTTTGCCAACTGGTTCCGGGCCGCCGAGCTCGGGATAGATCAGCACCTGGCCGATCGCATGGCGAGGATGGCGGTGTGTCGCCTGTGCCACCGCAGCGGCCAGATTGCCGCCGGCGCTTTCGCCGCAGAGCACTATCGGCAGGCCGGCCGTCGCCGTCGCCCATTCGAATACGGCCAGCGCATCGTCGAAGGCGGCCGGATGCAGATGCTCGGGCGCCAGCCGGTAATCGGCGGACAGCACGGCAAAGCCGGTGCCGGCGCATATCTCGGCGCAGATGTCGTCATGGCTGTCGAGGCCGCCAAGGACGAAGCCGCCGCCGTGATAATAGACAACCATCGCCTGCGGCGCCGTGCCCGCCATCTGGTAACGCCGGACCGGGATCGCACGGTCGCCGGCAGGAACCGCGCTGTCGCTGGCCTTGACGCCGGGTGGATAGGGCTCGCGAAACGCCCGGCACATGGCATCATAGACCGCCCGCTGCCTGTCGATCGGCATGTAGACGATTTCGGGCGGATACCACTCGTTGACCCGATCGATATAGGCCCACAGCTCCGGATCGAGCAGCGTCTGGTATTTTCCGCGCCCTCTCGTTCCGGGTCGCTCGGCCTCGGTGATCATCGCTGCGCGATCCCGCTCAGAGCTCGGCGTAGAGCCGGGCAGCATTTTCATAGCTGAAGCGCAGCGGCACCGAGCCCTCGACCGGCCAGGCTTCGACCGTCTCGCCTGCCAGCAGCCGGCAGGCGCCGTCGGTGGTGGTGACGGCACCGCCATAGAGCCGGTTGGCAAGGTTGAGGATGGCCGTCTGGTGCATCGCCGTGCTGCCACTGCCGCAGGCATCCTTGACCAGCAGCACTCGAAACCCGAGCGCCACCGCATCCTTGACGGTGGCATCGATGCAGGCCTCGGTCCAGACGCCGGCAACGACCAGCCACTCGATGCCATCGGCCTTCAGCCGCTCGGCGGCAGGCCCCGCGCGGAAGGCGCTGGCATCGGTCTTGACCAACATCATCTCGCCTGTCGCCGGGCCTACTTCCGCGCAGATCGCAGTCAGCGGATCGTCCTTGTCGGAAAATGCCGACTTGCCGCTGGCCTCGACCGGGTGGAACGGCCGCGCCGTGGCGAGATCGACGATATAGGCCCAGTGATACAAAGGCACATGATTGGCCCGTGCTGCTGTCTGCAGGCGCTGGACGTTGGCGAGGATATCGCCATAGCCTTCGACCAGATAGCGCTTGTCCCGCCGATGCTCCTCCTGGAGATCGATAAACACCGCCGCCGCCTTGCCGCGCTTGATCGAGATCGGGCTTTTCATGCAAAACTGCCTGTCAGCACTCAAACGTGTCTGTCAAGGAAATCATCCTCATAGGGGAAGCGCGACAGGAGCTCGGTGCCGGTCTCGGTGATCAGGATCTCGTCTTCCAGCTTGACGCCCTCGCGGCCGCCCTTCTCGCCGATATAGCTTTCGACGCTGACCACCATGCCGGGCACGATGAAACCGTCGCGGCCATAGGTCTCGTAGTCCATGGCGTGCGCTATGAACGGCGTTTCGCCATGCATGCCGACGCCGTGCATGACCGAGGTATAACGCTGGTCGACGAAGCGGTCCGGTATCTTCCAGGCCCTTTCGGCAATCTCGCGAAACGCCATGCCCGGCTTGACGACCCCGATATTGTGCTGAACCTGGTCGTGCGCCATGCGGTAGAGCGACTTCTGATAATCCGTCGGCTTGCCCGGTCCGCAACGGAAGGTGCGCGAAAAGTCCGAATAATAGCCGTAGCAGCCGATCGTATCGGTATCGAGCGCCAAGAGTTCGCCCGGCCTGATCTTGCGGCCGCTCGCCTCGTTGAACCACGGATTGGTGCGCTGGCCCGAGGTCAGCAGCCGGGTCTCGATGAACTCGCCGCCTTGCCGGATGACCTCACCATACATGATGGCGAACAGCTCGTTTTCGGAAACGCCAGGTTTGATCGCCTCGCGCACGGCATAGACCGCAGCCTCGGCACCAGCCATCGACACCTGCAGGCATTTTACTTCCTCGGGCGTCTTGACCGCGCGCACCGCCAAAATCTCGCCCTGGCAATCCCGCACTTCGCAGCCGCGCTTTTCGAGCGCCAGTGCCTGCAGATGACTGCAGCGGTCAAGGCCGAGCTTCATCGAGCCGCCGCCATGCACCTTGAGCAATTCGGCGATCTCATCGGCGAACGGGCCGGCGGTCTCGTCGTCGCGGCCTGACACCGACGACCAGACCAGCTTGGACGGACGCGCCTCGTCGATCGTGTCGAGCACCATCGAGACATGGTAGCTCTGCGGATATTCGAACAGCACGATCGGCCCTTCGGTGGGTATGAAGAAATAGCGCGTCGAGTTGCGCAGGAAATAGCCGAACATGTTGCGCGAACCGGTGGCGTAGCGCTGGTTGTAGGGATCGAACAAAACGACGCCGCCATAGCCGGCCTCGCGCATCCAGGCGCGCAGCCTGGCAAGCCGGCCCTTGCGCAGCGCGTCGGCGTCGATGAAGGACGGCTCGGTGTCCGACAGCCACATACCGCCGGCCGGATCCGCCGCCGCCGGATGGCGCATGCGATCCCTAAAGTCGACATCCTCGGTGCTGTCGGGGTCAAAAACGACGATGCTCATGGGTGCCTCCTGGAAGCGGCGAGGATGGGCCATGCGCCGCGTAGAGGCTGTGCGAGATACCGCAGATGTTGTGCGAAATACCGCTTGAAGTCGTTCCGTAGCGTTCTACGGCGCCCCCCTCTGTCCTGCCGGACATCCCCCCTCAAGGGGCAGGGCAATCGCATTTGGATTCTTACGAAGATGGACCCCCACCCTAACCCTCCCCACAAGGGGGAGGGAACGCTGCCGCCCGCCCTTACTTCCCCTTTTGGCGCCGAAAGGCAGGCAATTTGCCGAGGTCAGCGCCAACGGAAGTCTCCCTCCCCCTTGTGGGGAGGGGTTAGGGGTGGGGGTACGTCGTAGAGCGAAAGCCTCGGCTTTCCATCTGCGATAGCCCTGCCTCAAGGGGGGAGATCGGCTCGTCATCGCCGCTTTCGTGAATTTCCACCGTCGCAGGAGGAGCGGAGCATCGAAGCTGCCAATCTCCCCCCTCGTGGGGGAGATGTCCGGCAGGACAGAGGGGGCGCTGTCCCGGGCGCTGTCCCGCCAACGTCCGAAATACCTAATGCCTCCGCATCACCTTCGGCGCATGGCCATGCTCCTCCCGAAACGCCCGCGCAAAACTCGACATCGAGGCGAAGCCGCAGGCCAGCGCCACGTCGCGCACCATCAGCGTCGAATGCGCCAGGAGGTCGGCGGCACGCTTCAGCCGCAGGCGGCGGTAATAGCCGTTGGGCGAGATACTGAGTTCGGAGCGGAAATTGCGTTCGAGCTTATCGGAGGAGATACCAAGTCGCCCCGCCAGTTCCGCCATGCCGAGCCGCTCCTCCACCGCATCCTCCATGATGGCGATGGCCGACAGCACCAGTTCGTTCTGCACGCCGGTCCGCAGCCTGAGCGGCATCAGCTTGCGGTCGACGCTGGAGCGTAGCGGGCTGTGCACAAACCATTCGGCGACGCCGGCGGCCAGTTCGGCGCCATAATCGCCGGTGATGATCTCCAGCATCATGTCGAGGCTGCCGACGCCACCGGCCGAAGTGAAGCGCTTGCGGTCGATGACATAGAGATCGCGCCTCAGCTCGATGTCCGGAAACGCTTCGGTGAAGGCAGCCTGGCTGGTCCAGTGCAAGGTGCAGGCATGACCGTCGAGCAGGCCGGCCCGAGCCAGGAAGAAGGCGGCATCCGCCACCGCGCCGATATGGGCACCGCCGCGCAGGCTTTTGCGGATCCAGCTCACGGCATCCTCGGCGACGAGATGATCGGCGTCACCGCCTGAGCAGACGACGATGCGATCGACCTTCGGCGCGTCATGGGCGGAAAAGCCGGGCTGAATGACGACGCCATTCGAGGCCTCGACGGGGCCTTCGGCGGCGCCGACGATGATCCAGCGGTACCAGTCCCGCTTGGCCAGCACGTTCGCCGCGCGCAGCGGCTCGATCACCGAGCTGAACGCCATCATCGGAAAGCCTGGGAAGACCAGGATGGCGAAGGTGAGCGGGGTATCGCTTGCCGTCGGTTGGTTGCGTTGTCGGTTGTTCATAGCTTCCGGAGCCAGGCAGCAAGGTGGATCAGGAAGCTACAATTCTGCCAGATGGCGCCAAGGTCAACGGAATAGAATGTAAGACACATGGATATGGATGCAGAATAAGCGCCGCTCGTTCGCGATCCTTCACGCCCCCTCTGTCCTGCCGGACATCTCCCCCACAAGCGGGGAGATCGGCAGCTTCGCCGTCCCGTGCGTGTTTCAGCGCAAGATGACGGCCAAATTCCCCCCTCGTGGCCGAGATGCCTGGTAGGGCAGAGGGGGGCACTGTCCTGCCGACGTCTCGCAGGTTCTTGTTGGCGGGCTCAGCTCGCCAGCGCCTGATCCAGATCCGCGATCAGATCGTCGCCATCCTCGATCCCGGCTGACAGCCTTACCAGCGAATCCGAAATCCCGATCTCGGCGCGTTTTTTCGCCGGGATCGAGCCGTGCGTCATCAGCGCCGGGTGCTCGATCAGGCTTTCGACGCCGCCGAGGCTTTCGGCCAGCGTGAACAGTTGCGTATGTTCGAGGAAGCGTTTGGTGCCGGCGAGGTCGCGGTCGAGCTCGACCGTGATCATGCCGCCGAAGGCGTGCATCTGCCGCCTGGCGATGGCGTGCTGCGGGTGGCTGGGCAGGCCGGGATAGATGACACGGCGGATGTCGGGACGGCTTTCCAGCCAGTGCGCGATCTTCTGGCCGTTCGACGAATGACGCTCCATCCTCAGCGCCAGCGTCTTCAGTCCGCGCAGCGCCAGGAAACTGTCGAACGGCCCGGAAATGGCGCCGATGGCGTTCTGCAGAAATTTCAGCCGGTCAGCGAGATCCTTGTTGTCGCCGACCACGGCGACGCCGCCGACCATGTCGGAATGGCCGTTGAGGTATTTTGTCGTCGAATGGACCACGATGTCGATGCCGAGCTCCAGCGGCCGCTGCAGATAGGGGCTGCAGAAAGTGTTGTCGGCGACTGAGAGCACGCCTTTGCGCCTGGCAAGTGCTGCGACGCCTTCGAGGTCGACGACACGCAGCAGCGGGTTGGTCGGCGTCTCGACCCAGAGCATTTTGGTTTCCGGGCGGATCGCCGCCTCGACCGCGGCAAGATCGGTGAAGTCAACGAAGTCGACCTGGAGGTTGGCGGAGCGCTTGCGCACCCGCTCGAGCAGCCGAAACGTGCCGCCATAGATGTCGTCGGTGGCGACGATGTGGGCGCCGGAATCGAGCAGTTCGAAAATAGTGGCGATCGCTGCCAGCCCCGAAGCGAAGGCGAAGGCGGCTGTGCCGCTTTCGAGATCGGCCACAGCGCGTTCGAAGGCGAAGCGGGTCGGGTTCTGGCTGCGGGCATATTCAAAGCCCTTGTGCACGCCCGGGCTCTGCTGACCGTAGGTCGAAGTGGCATAGATCGGTACCATCACCGCGCCCGTCGTCGGGTCGTGGCTCTGGCCGCCATGGATGGTGCGCGTCGAAAAGGCGAGGCGGTTTTTGCCCGATACGGTGGCTTTGACGGTCATCGGGCGCGCCTCAGATGGTTGATCAGGTCAATGCGTGTTATCAGCCCGATGAATTCGTCGCCGTCGAAGACGATGGCGACCTCGTTGCGATCAAACACCGGCAGCAACGCGTCCAGCGTCTGGCTGGCTTGCAGCGTGTGCAGGGTAGAGGTCATGGCCGTACTGACCGGAGCCTTGAAGCGGTCCCAGCGGCTGTCATAGGGGCCTTCGACCTTGGCGAGGATATCGCTTTCGTCGATGATGCCGACGAGCTTGCCCTCGTCCAGCACCGGCAGCTGCGAGACGTCCGAGCGGCGCATACGGCCATAGGCGTTGAGCAGGCTTTCGTCCGGACCGACATACACGGTGTCACCGGTGCGGTGCGAACGCATCACCAGATCGCGCAAATCACCATGCTGCTCCTGCTCGGCAAGGCCCTGCTCGGCCAGCCAGAAGTCGTCGAACACTTTCGACAGGTACTTGTTGCCGCTGTCGCAGACGAAGGTGACGACGCGCTTCGGCACGGTCTGCTCGCGGCAATAGCGGAGCGCTGCCGAAAGCAACGTGCCGGACGACGAGCCGGCGAGGATGCCTTCCTTCGAAAGCAGGTCGCGCACCGCCAGCATGCTCTGCTTGTCGGGGATGG
The DNA here is from genome assembly GCF_040321335.1 of Mesorhizobium sp. M0437. Taxonomy (NCBI): domain Bacteria; kingdom Pseudomonadati; phylum Pseudomonadota; class Alphaproteobacteria; order Hyphomicrobiales; family Phyllobacteriaceae; genus Mesorhizobium; species Mesorhizobium sp. M0437. The sequence continues at coordinate 16,409 of NZ_JAMYRK010000046.1, read as the reverse complement.
AATAGGCCTTCCTGACCAGCGACAGATCGGCATTGGGCGGGACGAAATCCTCGCCGATGCCTTCGACGGTCCAGCTCCCGGCCTCTATCATCTTGCCGGTCTTGATCAACGGCGCCAGCACCGAGCCGACCGGATCGGCCAAAATCATCTCGGTCTTTGGCGAGACTTTCGCAAAGTAGCGGCCGAGCCCGGTCAGCGTGCCGCCGGACCCGACGCCGACGACAACCGCATCGACGTCGCCTTCGAGCTGTTGGAAGATTTCCGGTCCGGTCGTGGTTTCATGAGCCAGCGGATTGGCCGGGTTGGCAAACTGGTTGGCATAGAAGGCGCCGGGCAGCTCGGCGGCGATCTTTTCGGCCATGTCCTGATAATATTCGGCATGACCCTTGCCGACATCGGAACGCGTCATCCGCACCTCCGCGCCGAGCGCCCGCAAATGCTGGATCTTTTCGCGCGACATCTTGTCGGGGACGACCAGGATGATGCGGTAGCCCTTGGGGATGCCGACCTGGGCGAGACCAAGACCGGTGTTGCCGGCGGTCGCCTCCACAATCGTCCCGCCGCGCTTCAGTTTGCCCTGTTTTTCGGCGGCGGCAATCATCGACAGCGCGATGCGGTCCTTGATCGAGCCGCCGGGATTCTGGCTTTCGAGCTTGATGAACAGCCGGCACTTGCCGATGTCGAATTTGGTCAGCTCGACGACCGGCGTCTGCCCGATCAGGTCGAGAACCGAGGCATAAGGCGGGCGCAGGCGGGACGATGCATCGTCCGATGCCACGATCTTGTGCTTGCTCATGTCAGATGCTCCGTTGCCAGAATGAGCAACCGCCCTGGAAGACGGCAACCTACCGTCTTTTCCAGCCGTTTGCAGTTGGAAAGAAGATAGATCGTGCCAATCCGGCCGCCAGCAGGGGAATGGAATTTCGCGAAAGCTTCGTCGGCCTGCAGGCAGGGGCAAAAGATTTGCAGAACCCGCTTAGGGTTCAGGCGATCGCGGCCTGGGCTTCGATCTCGATCAGAAAATCCGGATTGCCGAGGCCGGCGACGCGCAGCACCTTGATGATCGGCGGCGCGCCACGGTTTGCCCAGAACGCCATCCAGGCGCCGAAGGCCGGCCCTATGTCCAGGTCGCCGGCGATATAGACCGAGAGGCTGACGAGGTCTTCAGGCTTTGCCCCACCGGCTTCCAGCACCTTTGCCAGGTTGGAAAGCGCCTGAGCGGTCTGCGCAGGGAGATCGTCCCTGGCGACGATCCGGCCTTGCGCGTCGACGCCATTCTGGCCGCCGACCAGCACGATGCGCGCGGATGCCGGCAGCGACACGCCTTGTGAATAGGCCGGATTGCTGTGCATGCCCTCGGGGTTCAGCCTTTCGATGGTCACCGCACTTTTTCCTCCTCTTCAGCAAAAATTATCCCGCGGCCGCCCATAGGATCAACGGCAATCGTGCGGGCGTTTCAACGCACCATCTCGTTCGTTGCGGCCGCCGATTCGGCCATGCTACCCGGCGCTGGGCGAACAGCAATACAAGGAACGGCCGATGAAGATTCTTGCCTATGACAATTTCAAGCCCGGCGTCACGCTCGACGATTTGCGGCCTTATCTGCGCGACGAAGTGTCGAATGTCTGGCGGCTCTGGAAGGCGGGGATCGTGCGCGAGAATTATGCGCGCGCCGATATTGGCGGCGTCATCATCGTCTTCGAGCTCGACAGCGTCGCGGAAGCGCGGCGCTACACCGAGGACTTCCCGCTGTCCAAGGCCGGGCTGCTAGAATGGCACTTCATCGCCTTCGACGCGCCATTGCCGCTGGAATTCCTGTTCGATCCGACGGTCGATATCGCCAAGCCATGGGACCGGACTGCGGCATGATCCGGTCGAGCGACGGGATCGAAATCCCGGCCAGCCTGGCTGAGTGGTGCGATCCGCGCCGCACGGCGCTGGTGGTCTACGACATGCAGGTCGGCATCTGCCGGCAGGTGGCCGGCGCCGCGACCATCGTCGAGCGTACCGGCACGGTGCTGGAAGCGGCGCGCGGGGCCGGAATGCGGGTGGCGTTCACGCGCCACCTGTCGCTGCCGCGCAAATGGATGGGCGCGACGCAGCTGCGCCCCGCCATGGCCTGGCAGCGGCGCGACAGCCCCGACACGGTCGAGCCGTGGTTCCCGCGCGACGCCGAAGCGACGCGGATCGTGCCCGAGCTGGACCCCCGCGCGGACGAGGCGGTATTCGACAAGCTCACGATGTCGGCCTTCGATTCCACCGCGCTCGGCTTTGCCTTGCGCGATTGCGGCGTGCGCACGATAGCGCTCGCTGGCATCGCCATGGAGATCGGCATCGAGCCGACCGTTCGCCAGGCGACCGACAATGGCTTTGTCTCCGTGGTAATCGAGGATGCCTGTGGCTTCGGCAACCGCGAAGCGCGCGACCGCTCGATGGCGACGCTACGCTTCCTCGGCGAAGCCGTCGTCACCAACGTCGCAAGCTTCTGCAGCGCCCTTGCCGGCGCGGGTTGAGGGCAATCGGCTTGCTGGAGCCATTCACGGTTTCACGCAATTGCGGACGGAAAACCGCTCCGCGCTTTCCCGGAATTGATCTAGGTGGTGGCTGCGCTGTCGGTGCGAAAGCGCACGCCTTCGGCGCGACCGTGCACGCTACCCCAGTCGTAGAGCGCCTGGAGCGCGGCGGCGAGATCTTCACCGCGCCCGGTCAAGGCGTAGCGCCCCTTGCCGTCGGGCGACGTCTGGAGCGTGACGAAGCCGATCTCGACAAGCTCGGCCAGGCGCTGCGTCAGCATCTTGTCCGAGAGTGAGGGAATCAGCCGGCGCAGGTCGGAATAGCGCATCGGCTGTTCCTTGATGCGCGCCAGGATCACCGTCTTCCATTTGCCCCCGAGCGCGTCGAGCGCGAACTCGACCGGACAGCCGTAGAGTCTTCCGCGTTGGGTCATGCGCCATGGTAGGCAAGGCACGGTGACGACGAAAGCAGAATTTGCCCGGCCATCTGGCCAGGGTCGCGGCTCACGGCCTCGCCGACTACAAAATCCATGGAGGAGAACGAAGACGAGCGTGCGCGACATCAATCCGGTCGATGCGAGACGGCCGAAACGTGTGGCGTCATCGCCTGGCTGTCTCGACCACCACAGGCTGCTGGTCGGCTCTGGTGGAGCGAGCTCCCGCACCCCTGGTTCGCCTTCACCGAACGCGGCTATGCGGTCGAGATCTTTTCACCCGGCGACAGTGGTCTTGCATCCGAGATCGCGTCAAGACAGAGGCGGCCTCATCCGAGCAAGCGCTTGCTCAGCCGCGCGCACTGCACGCGAATATCGGGAATGGCGTCGATTTCGAAGAAGGTGCCGCGCGTCAGTGGCCCGACGGCGAGGATATTGGCGAATACCGTGCCGTCGCCGGCGATGACCTCGCAGTTCGCGGTCACGTCGAGGCCGAGGCGCAGCGGATCCGGCCGTGCCAGTCCACGCTCGACCAGCGACCGCACCACGCTGTTCGAGGTGGTCGAGATGTCCCTGGCGATGCCTGTGCAATCATAGATGCGGGTGACGTCGAACCTTTCGAGCTGCTGCGTGTGGCGCGACTGGACCTGTAGGCTGAAGCCGTCGCCGGCGGCGATCTCGACGACGCGGCCGGCGACAAGGCGGATGCGGCCCGCTTGCACCGCCTCGGCAACGCGGGCGTAGACTTCCGGCGCCATGCGATGGCGGTGGATGTCCCACCAGGCCTTGGTGTGCTCGACGAAGCGGCGCTTGGCCGAGGACGGCCAGTTCTGCCAGATCTTCTGGTTGAAGGGTCTCAGACCGTCGACGACGTCGCGCCAGTCGATGCCGGCCTTCTGGTTTTCCCGGATCAGGTCGCGGAACCAGCCGACGAAATAGGAAAGCTGGGTGCCGAGCGGAATGTCGGCAACGTCGAGCTTGATCGGATTGCCCTTGCGATGCGGCGAAGGCAGCAGGCCGCGCCGCGACACCGCGACGATCGCGCCGCGGTGGCCGCGCTGCTCGAGCGACAGGAAGGCATCGACCATGCTCAAGCCGGTGCCCAGCACCAGGACTCGGGCTTCGGGGTCGAGCGCAGTGTCCGCCTCGGATCCCATCCTGATCGCATGCCCCTGCCCCGCCCCCGGCTCTTCGTCGTGGCCGGTGGCGAGCACGGCAAGATGCGCAACCACGCTGGTGCCGTTGGCCAGCGCCACTTCGACGCCTGACGCGGTCGGCGAGATCGACAGGCTCTCCTCGCGGATCAAGCGCAGCCGGCCCGTCTGCTGCTCACGCGCCTCGAGCTCGTCGAGCAACTCCTTGAGATAGCGGGCGTAGACGCTGCGCGGCGCATAGACCGGCGCCTGTTCCGGCGTTGCCAGGCCGCGTTCAAGCAGCCAGCGCGAGAAATTGCCGGGATCGTCGGCATAGGCGCTCATGCCCGACGCGCTGACATTCAGCACATGCGCCGACAGCAGCGTTGAATAGGCCATGCCTTGCCCAAAATGCGGGCGTTTTTCGATCAGGCTGACACGTAGATCGGGATTGGGCGACTTCAGCAGATGAGCGGCAAGCACGACACCGCTGGCGCCGCCGCCGACAATGATGATCGAACTTGGCGTAGCGCGCCCGGTCATGCGCACACCAGCTGTCCTGGCGATCGTCGCCGGCTCAGGAGAGATTGGTTCAGGCCTGGATTTTCAACGCCGCCGAAAAATCCTCGTCGCCGGCGATGTCGCGCATTTCCGCGAGGCTGCGCTGATCCAGCACCTCGGCGATGGCCTGCCGGACCTCCAGCATCAGGTGTCGGACTTGGCATGTCGCCTCGTTGCAGTCTTCGCAGCGCTGATACTGGGTGCGGCTGGCGCAAGGAATGGGGGCAAGCGGCCCGTCGAGCACGCGCACGACGTGGCCGACCTTGATCTCGTCCGCTGGGCGTGCCAGCCGGTAGCCGCCTTCCTTGCCCTTGCGGCTCTGAACGAAACCGGCATTGCGCAATTCGCCAAGGATGGCATCGAGGAACTTCTTCGGAATATTGTTTCCTGTGGCGATGTCGTTGACGAAGGCGAGCTGTCCAACCGGCAGGCGCGCCAGATGGACGAGCGCCTTGAGGCCGTATTTACCTTTTTTCGTGAGCATAACCCGCACGTTTCTCTGTCATGCGATGGCGCAAGGCCACCGGTTGCGAAACGCCTGGCGTGCCTCCCCGCCGCGTCCAAGCTGTCACTACAGATAAATTCTAGTGACATGATATACAAGCCGAGAAACGTTGATTTTGCTTCGTTTTCACGCCGCAATGGCCATTTTGGCCGGGGCTTGTGCTCTTGCGAGCACAGGAGCCACCGCGAATGACACACCGGCAAACTGGCCGGCGGCAGGAATGTCCCGATCGGCGAGAATACCAACAGCAGCTTCTGCCCCTGAATTTGAAGGCCAAAGCATGCCGCGCGCGGCAACAAGGAGGGTGGCGTCGCTCATCGTCCTCTCCAATCCTTCAATGTCGATAAGGATACTAGACTTAACCGCGAACACAGGGAACTTGTTTCCAATTTCTTGGCTATCCACAGTATGGATTTGCCGATGCAGGGGCGAAAACGGGAAAATCCTTGTTGCGCGCAAGGACGACGTGGAAGAGGTTCCCGGGCAAGGACGATAGTTCTCACCCGAGCCGTCACCCAGAAGCGCGCGAACTGCCATAGCCAGATGAATTTTTCTAACAAGACCGCACCGATTGGAAGGATTTAACTCTACAAGAACGATAGAGTTAGATGACTATGAAACGCAATCCGGGTTTTCCTCGTTTCCAAGGAGCGTTTCATGTCCACCATTTCGCGACGTATCGTTCTCTTGTCCTCGGCGGCCTTGGCTGGCGCCGCCTTTCTCGGCCCAGCCGATGCGCAGGACCTCAAGATCACTATCGGCTACCAGACGGTCGTCGAGCCCTCGAAGGTGCCGCAGGCCGACGGCGCCTATGAGAGCGCGACCAAGGCGGCAATCGACTGGCGGAAATTCGATTCCGGCGCCGACGTGATCGCCGCCATCGCTTCCGGATCGGTCGACATTGGCTATGTCGGTTCGAGCCCGCTGGCGGCGGCGGCGAGCCGCGAGCTTCCAATCCAGACAATCTTCATTGTCGGGCTGATCGGCGAATCCGAGGCCCTTGTCGCCCGCAACGGCGCCGGCATCGAGAAGGCCGCCGACCTTGCCGGCAGGAAGGTGGCGGTGCCCTTCGTTTCGACGACGCATTACAGCCTGCTTGCCGCGCTGAAGCATGAGGGTGTCGACCCGAAGTCGATCGATATTCTCAATTTGCGGCCACCGGAGATCGCGGCGGCATGGGCGCGCGGCGACATCGACGCCGCCTATGTCTGGGATCCGGCACTCGGTCAGATCAAGACTTCGGGCAAGGTCGTGCTGGATTCCTCGCAGGTCGCCGCCTGGGGCGCGCCGACCTTCGACGCCTGGATCGTGCGCACCGATTTCGCCGAAAGGAACCCGGAAGCGGTGCGCGACTTCGTCAAGGTGACGGGCGCGGCCTATGCCGAGTTCCTGGCCAAGCCGGACGCCTGGTCGGTGACGTCGCCGCAAGCGGCGAAGATCGCCACGATCACCGGGGCCAAGCTGGAGGACGTGCCGCAACTATTGAGGGGCTATGTCTTCCCGACGCTCGAGGAGCAAGCCTCGGACAAGTTCCTCGGTGGCGGCACGGTCAAAGCGGTCGAGGCGACATCGGCCTTCCTCAAGGAGCAGGGCAAGATCGACGCCGTGCTGCCGGATTATTCGGAATACGTGTCGTCGAAATATGTCAGCGAAGCACTTGCCTCGAACTGACGCCAACGCGCGCGGTTCTCCTTCCCTGACGCCGCGTGCTCCCTGCCCCGAACCGCTTGCGAGGAGCGGCTTCGGGGCAGACAGATTCGGAATATCGGCGAGGTTCCCATGACGCATCTCGTGCTCGACAAGGTCTCGGTCCACTATGACGGTCAGCCGGCGCCGGCGGTCGAAAATGTGTCGATTGAGATCGCCAAGGATGACTTCGTTGTCCTGGTCGGCCGCTCCGGCTGCGGCAAGACCTCGTTGCTCAACGTCGCTGCGGGCCTGGTCGAGCCTGTGCGCGGACGCGCCACGATTGGCGGCCGGCCGATCACGGCGCCAGGCTCTGACCGCGCCGTCGTGTTCCAGAACGACGCGCTGTTTCCGTGGCTGACCGCGCGGGAAAATGTCGCCTTTGCGCTCAGGCTGCGCGGTGTCAGGGCCGCGGAACGGGCGCGGACTGCCGACGACCTTCTGGCGCTGGTGAAACTCGACGGCGCCGGCGACAAGCGCATCTGGGAGCTTTCCGGCGGCATGCGCCAGCGGGTCGGCCTGGCCCGGGCGCTGGCGGCCGAGCCGCAATTCCTGCTGCTCGACGAGCCGCTGGGCGCGCTCGATGCGCTGACACGCGAACGCATGCAGACAACGCTGCTCGATCTGTGGACGGCGAGCCAGGTCGGCGTGCTGATGGTCACGCACGGCATCGAGGAAGCCCTGGTGCTGGCAACCCGTATCATTGTGCTCGCTCCCGGCCCTGGCCGGGTGGTGTGGAGCTTCGAGACCGGCTTCAGCCGGCGCTATGCAGCCGGCGAGGCCATTCGCAGCATCAAGGCCGATCCCGCCTTCGCCGCAGCGCGCGGCGAGCTGACCGACGCGATCTTCGAAGGGGAGGCAGCATGACCGTTACCTCCTATGCCGAGCGGCCGCAGCGCAAGGTCGACGACGGAGCCGACGCGCTGTCGGTGCCATGGTCGCGGCCGCGGCCGAGACGCAGCCGCGTTTCGGCCCGCGTGGTTAGCGCGATCACCATTCTGATGATGCTGGCGGCGTGGACGGCATCGGCCCGCCTGCAATTGGTGTCGCCGGTTTTCCTGCCGTCGCCTGTGGCAGTCTGGAACAAATTTGTCGTCGTCGCCCGTGACGGCTTTGTCGACGCAACGCTGCTCCAGCATATCGCCGCCAGCCTGTGGCGGGTGTTTGCGGCGCTGGTCGCGGCCGTTTTCGTCGGCGTTCCCATCGGGCTGGCTATCGGCATCAGCACGATCGGGCGCGGCATCTTCGATCCGCTGCTCGAATTCCTGCGGCCGATCCCGCCGCTCGCCTATCTGCCGCTGATCATTATCTGGTTCGGCATTGGCGAGCCATCCAAGATCCTGGTAATTGCCATTGCCATGCTGGCGCCGGTTGCGCTGTCGACGGCATCGGGTGTTCGCGGCGTCTCGCAGGAGCGCATCAGTGCAGCGCGCTCGCTTGGCGCCACGCAGCGCCAGGTGATCAGGCACGTCATCCTGCCCAGCGCGCTGCCCTCGATCCTGACGGGGCTGCGCATCGCGCTTGGCGCCGGCTGGTCGACGCTGGTCGCCGCCGAGCTGGTGGCCGCGACGCGCGGGCTCGGATTCATGATCCAGTCCGCTGCCCAGTTCCTCGTCACCGACGTGGTGGTGATGGGCATACTGGTGATCGCTGCCATTGCCTTCGTGCTCGAATTCATCATCCGCAGGATCGAGCGGGTTCTCGTCCCGTGGGCGGGGCGGGAGTAACCGGACCGGAGACGTGACGATGCCCCATTCCACCGCTGTACTGTTTGCGCATTTCGGCCATTGGCTCCGCCTGATCAAGGCCGGAGACAAACAGCCGCCTGACGGCGAACGCAAAACGCCGACGCCGGTCCAGCTGGATGCCGAGCGCAACCGCCTGCCGCCGCGCGACGAAAGTTTCTACTGGGGCTGGCAGTACTGGTCGCGGTGAGCGGCCGCCACGGGTCCGCTGTGTGCTGCTCCGGCGGGCGCCTGAGCATGGACGCCTGCTCAACCGCGCGAACGGTTTGCCCAGGCGAGACCGACCAGGCCGACCAGCACGGTCACGATGCCGGCATAGAGCCATTGCGACTGGCCGGTCATGAAGCTGCCCTGGACCCAACCGATGCCTTGCAATGACCACAGCACGCCGATGGCGAGCACAATCAAGGCCAGCAGATTTTTGATCAATCTCATCGCTAGAACTCCTCTCCAAGTCGATCATCAGCCGCATTCCGGCCGAAATGGAACAGCTAAAAGAAGCAGCCCAATCACGCCAACTTCTACTTAGATGCTAACCTCTGATCCTGCGCAAGACATGCGGAGATCGGTGGAAAGATCATCAAGGAAGCTGTGCCGCGCTGCGGGAAATCTCTGACAAATTGTTTCGCGTCGACTCCAAACGTGTAACATTGCCATGGAACCGACAGATCATTGCCGCATTTGCTGCCTCATTCGTCCCTAACCGCTGCGGGTCTGTCAACGGAGCCAGTCCCCAACACATGAACAAAAGCAACCAGACCGCGCTTGTCGCGGCCACGATCGCGGCTGGCCTGATGGTCGGCGCATCCACTGCCAGCGCCGCCGCTCAGTGCGGCCGTGCGTCCTGGTACTCACTGCATTCCAGAACCGCTTCCGGCGAACGCATGAACCCGTCGGCGCTGACCGCCGCGCATCGCAGCCTGCCGTTCGGCACCAAGCTGAAGGTGACCAATCGCAACAATGGCCGCAGTGTCGTCGTGCGCATCAACGACCGCGGCCCGTTCATCAAGGGGCGGATGCTCGATCTGTCGAAGGGCGCCGCCAGTCAGCTTGGCTTCATCAGCTCGGGTCACACCGCTGTCTGCATGGCACGGGTCTAACGGCCGCCACGGCCGGACACCGCCTCCGACGCTCGTCCCCAATAGCCGTGCTGCCTGCCTGGCCTTCGCAGGTGCACATTGAGCCGGCTGTTGCCGTTCCAGGCGGATTCTCAACGCCTTGGACGAAAGAACGAGCCTAAATCACGCAAGTTGACGTATTGCATCGCAGCAGATTGTTGCTAACTTCCCCGCAAGGCATTCAAGGCTCGGCGCTGCTCGTCGGCCCTTCGATCGCAGTCGGCAGCGGGGTTCTCGATGTTCTACCAGCTCTACGAACTGAACCACGCCGCCTTGCAGCCGGCGCGCCTCTATGCCGATGCGGTGCGCCTGTTCTACTCCAATCCGCTCAACCCGGTCTCACACACGTCCTGGGGTCGCTCGGTTGCGGCAACGGCCGAACTGTTCGAGCGCACGACGCGCCGCTACGGCAAGCCGCAATTCGGCCTGACCAAGACCGTGGTCGACTGGAAAACCGTCGAGGTCAGCGAACATACCGTCTGGTCGCGGCCGTTCTGCAACCTGGTCCGTTTCGAGCGGGCGGTTCCTGCTGGGCGCCGACCGGATCCGAAACTGTTGATCGTCGCGCCGATGTCTGGCCACTACGCGACGCTGCTGCGCGGCACGGTTGAGGCGATGCTGCCCTATGCCGACGTGCATATCACCGACTGGGTCGACGCCCGCATGGTGCCGCTTGCCGACGGCAGCTTCGATCTTGACGACTATATCGACTACATCGTCGACATGCTGCATGCGCTGGGTCCCGACACCCATGTGATGGCGGTGTGCCAGCCTTCGGTGCCGGTGCTGGCGGCGGCGGCACTGATGGAAGCCAAGGGTGATCCGTTCGTGCCCTCGACGATGACGCTGATGGGCGGGCCGATCGACACGCGCCGCAATCCGACGGCGGTCAATCTGCTGGCGCAGGAAAAGGGCATCGACTGGTTCCGCGACAACGTCATCATGCGCGCGCCCTGGCCGGTGCCGGGCTTCGGCCGCGAGGTCTATCCCGGCTTCCTGCAGCTTTCGGGGTTCATGAGCATGAACCTCGACCGCCACATCATCGCCCACAAGGACTTCTTCATGCATCTGGTGAAGCATGACGGCGACAATGCCGAGAAGCACCGCGAGTTCTACGACGAATATCTGGCGGTGATGGATCTGACGGCGGAATTCTACCTGCAGACCGTCGACACCGTGTTTGTCCGCCAGGCCTTGCCCAAGGGCACGATGACGCATCGCGGCGTGGCGGTCGACCCTTCGGCGATCCGCAATGTCGCCCTGTTCACGGTCGAGGGCGAGAACGACGACATCTCCGGCCTCGGCCAGACCAAGGCTGCGCACGACCTGTGCATCAACATCCCGGCCGACAGGCACGCCCATTACATGCAGCCGGCGGTCGGCCATTATGGTGTGTTCAACGGCTCGCGCTTCCGCTCCGAAATCGTGCCGCGCATCGTCGACTTCATTACCAGCTACGGCCGTCAGAACCGTGTTGCGGTCAAGCCCAAGCTGGTCAGGACCGGCAAGAAATAGGCGACCAGTGATGATGCCCGTCAATCCGCATCAGGTCGGTCAATGCCAAAATCATCGGTTGGCGGGGCCGTGCGGCCGGTCGACCTGTTGCACAATAGTCGCGTTGGCGCCACGCGGGTAACCATGCCGCAAAAATCAATCCATCCTCATAATTGACACGGACTGTAAATACCCCTTAACGTTTCGTTAACAACAAGGGACAAGCGGGGACAATGATTTCCTCACCAATGGCGAGAACGCTGCGCCTGTGTGCGCTGGCCGGACTTACTGTGGCGGCAGGTTGGGCCGGTTCGGCCTCGGCAGCCAGCCCGATGATAACAGGTGGCCCGACCTCGCAGCCGATCGGCCATTATGATTTCTGCAAGAGCTACGCGTCCGAATGTTCGATCCGCCCGAAGGATCTGTCGCCCGCCAGTCTGACCGGCTCGCTGTGGCGCAAGCTGCTCAGCGTCACGACAAGGGTCAACGCCGCCGTCAAGCCGGAGAGCGACTTCGACATCTACGGCAAGGACGAGGTCTGGGCCTATCCCGACAAGGGCGTCGGCGATTGCGAGGACTATGTCCTGGAAAAGCGCCGTGAGCTGAACCGGCTGGGCGTCTCGTTTTCCGATCTGCTGATGACCGTCGTGCGCAAGCCGGATGGCGAAGGCCACGCCGTGCTGACGGTGCGCACCGACAAGGGCGACTACATCCTTGACAATCTGACCGACCAGGTCCGTTCCTGGGACCAGACCGGCTATCGTTTCCTCAAGCGGCAGGCGATCGACAATACCGGCCGCTGGGTGTCGATCCGCGGCGGCCAGCAGGTGCTGGTCGGCTCTGTCCAGTAACAAGGCAGCTCATTTCGGTCGTGCCAGTGCGGCGCGGAGCGACGCAATGATGCGGCGAAGCTCGGCTTCGTCAAGCTTTTCGATGTTGTCGGCCAGAAGGTTGGCAAGCTCGGTCGCCGCCGGGCTAAGGCCCGACGTGTCGAGCTTGACACGCGGATGCGAGGTTTCGGCCAGCCGCGCCAGTTCCTCGGCGTCGTCCCAGATGATGTTGAAATAGCCGATGATCTTCTGGATCAGCGTCCAGCTCGGCGCACCGCGGCGGCCGTGTTCCAGCGCCGAGAGATAGGCTGCGCTGACGCCGATCGCCTTGGCCATGTCCTTCTGGCTGACGCCGCGCTCGTTTCGCAGCACGCGAAGCTTTTCGCCGAATGGGGTCACAAGCGCACCTTCATGGGTGCATCCTCATAGGTGCGTCCCTCATCGGCGTGTCCTCATGAGCGCGCCCGCCGCAAGCGGATATAGAGCGCACCCGAGCCGCCATGTTTGCGGGCGGCATGGTCGTGGCTGGAGACGAGGGGCCGGAAGGCCGGTGTCGACAGCCATGACGGCACGGCGCGCCGCAAGACGCCATCGCCGCCCGACGAAGAGCCCTTGCCGGTGATCACCAGGACGTAGCGGATGCCGCCGGCATGCGCCCGGTGCAGAAAGGAAAACAGCAGCGAATAGGCTTCGTCCTGGGTCAGGCCATGCAGGTCGACGCGGCCCTCGATCGGCAGCCGGCCCTTCGACAGCTTGTCCAGCGTCGGTTCGTCGAGTGCGTGGGAGACATGCTGCGCCTTCGGCTTTGCGGCCGTGGCAGCATTGCCCGCGACCTGTGCCGGCGGCGGCGCCTGCCTGGTCTCGTCGATCTCCGGCCCGACGTGCGGAATTTCGACGGCGGTTCTGCCCTTCAGCGGTTTTGCCGTGTGCGCCACCAGGTTCCACAGCACCCGGTCGTCCTCGCTCAGCCTGTCGATGCGCCGGGTCATCGGCCTGCTCCTGAAACCAGCGGCCGGGGGATCAGCGCATAAAAATCTGCGGCGTTGCGGATAACGCCGGCGATCTCGCCGGCAGCATCGCCCGACCCGGCAAACAGATCGCCGCGGGCCGGCCCGGTGATCGCCGAGCCGGTGTCCTGCGCGATCATCAGCCGCCGGAACGGTTTTCCGTCGAAAGCGGTCAGCGACGGCGCATCGATATGGAAGGGCGTGCCGAACGTGTGCAGCAGTCGGTCGACGGCGATCGAGCGGCCGGGTGTCAGCGCCACCTTGGCGGCAGCGATCGGGCCGAGCTCTGGGTCGTCGACGCCCATCTCGCGGAAGAAGATGTAGGAGCGGTTGCGCCAAAGGATCTCGTCGACGCGTTCCGGATGCGCCTTGAACCAGGCACGGATCGACTGCATCGTCACTTTCTCCCGCGGGATCTCGCCTTCCTCGCTCAAGATCTTGCCCGGTCCGGTAAAGCGCTGGCCGGATTTGGCGGCATAGGTGATGCGGCGAAGCCTGCCGTCGGTCATCTTGAGGCGTGCCGCGCCCTGCACGTGAATGAAGAAGGCGTCGACCTTGTCGGCGAGCCAAGCGATTTCCAGCCTTTTTCCGGCAAGCGAGCCGCGTTCGATCTCGCCGCGGTCGAAATATTCGACCGGGCCGTTCGGCGCCGCACGAGCAAAGGCGAGATAAGGATCCAAGGCTGAAGGACGATTGCCGTCGTCGATGTCGACTAGGTCGGCCGGGCGCGCCAGCAACGGCACCGAAAACCGTTGCGTGCGTACCGGCGAGGCTTCGACCTCCGGCTCATAAAAGCCGGTGACCAGGCCGGGACCACCATCTTCGGCATCGATACGGGCCGGAACGAAATGGCGCTCGAAAAAGCTTCGAGCCTGCGACCGATTCGCCGGCGAAACGGTGCGCGCTTCGGCATAGGCGTCGGCAAAGCCATTGTAGTCGACGCCGAGCGCGCCGGAGCGGTAGGGTTTGCTCAGGATATGAAAGGCTGAGCGGCGAAAGGCGTCAAAGGCAGGGAGATGGTCGTCCTCACCCCAGCCCGGCAATTCGCCAAAGGATTTTTCGCTGAAGGCTCGAGAAAGCGACACGACAGCCTCCGCCGCCGTCCAGTTCAGTCTTCTTCTTCGGTGGCGACGAGCTTCCAGTTCGGATCGCGCGAGCGCGCGTCACGAGCGAAGGTCCAGACATCCTTGACCTCGGCGACGGTTTCGGGATCGCCGTCGATGACGGCGCCGGCCTTGTCGCGGGTCGCCGAAATCAGTTCGCTGACAATGCGCAGCGTGATGTGGGCCTCGCTGCCCTTCATCTCGGCCGAAACGATGTCGGCCTTGTCGATGCCGACGAAGGAGGACTGGATCTTTTCGGCTTTCGCCTCACGGTCGCCGATGGCCGCGACGAAGCCGTCATAGACCTCGCGCGACAAAAGGTTCTTCAGCGTTTTGCGGTCGCCATCGGCGTAGGCCATGACGATCATCTCGTACGCCATCTTGGCGCCGTCGACGAAGGTCTTCGGGTCGAAGGTCGGATCATTGTCCTTGATCGCCCGCAGGCCCCGGTTGAGATCGGTGTCCGGCTTGGCAAAGGCATCGATCGCCACATAGGCATCGGCCGCCGGCTCTCCCGCCAGGCGCTTGCGCGGCAGCGAGACCACGTTCTCGGGTTTCTGGGCGGCATCCTTGTCGTTTTTGCGCGCTGCCGTATATGGATCGAAGGGTGGGCGCTCGTTGCCCGTGCGTCGGCCAAGCACGTTGCGCAGCTGGAAGAAGATCACCACCGCCGCAATCAGAAAGAAAATCGTGCCGAAGTCGAAGAAGCCCATATCTTGCGCCAATCAATCCCTGCTTTGGCCGGACCAGCGGCCAAGCAAGGGCCGCGATCACATAGCGTTCAGTATCCAAAGCATATAGAACGCATGGCGCAATCATTCAAATCAAAGGCAGCCATACCTATCTAACAGCTCTGGTGCCAGCGGCGATTGCTCGCCGGCCGGCAAAACATCGAAACGATCGGTCAAGATTTGCGTATCTCGCTGCTTCCCCTGTTCATTCTCGCGCTTCCGCTGCTGGAGATAGCGGGTTTCGTTATTGTCGGCCGCCAGGTCGGCGCGCTGGCGACAGTCGGCTTGGTGATGGCCTCGAGTGTCGCCGGCGCCCTGCTGCTGCGGCACCAGGGTTTTGGCGTCATGGCCAGGGTCCGTGCCGAAATGGATGCCGGGCGTGATCCGAGCGGCCAGCTTGCGCATGGCGCCATGATCGTGCTGGCAGCGATCCTTTTGATCATCCCCGGCTTCATCTCGGATATTTTCGGCCTTCTGCTGTTCCTGCCGCCGGTGCGCGATCTTGCCTGGCGGATGCTGAAAGGCCGCATCGTGCTGGCAACCGATTTCAGCAGTGGTTTGCGGGCAAGGCAACGCGGCAAGACCATCGATCTCGACGACGGCGACTATTCGCGGGCCGACGACCATACGCGCGGACCGGGTTCTCCCTGGCGCCGCCTCAAGGACGAGTAGCTGCAAGGCAACCGGTGTCTTTTGCAAACTTGTCTTGTCGGGCCGGCCATGATAGCGAACGCCCGAATTTCAATCCGGTCAGCAACGCTGCCCAGGCAAAAGGACCACAGCTTATGGCCAGCAACGACGACGCGCCGACCGGCGCAGCCAACGGTAATGGAAATGCGGCGCAGCCTTCGCTCAACGTGCTTGCGCAATATGTGAAGGACCTGTCCTTCGAAAGCCCCGGCGCACCGAACTCGTTGCGCGGCCGCGACAAGGCTCCGGGCATCGCCATCAATGTCAACGTGAACGCCAACCCGCTTTCGGACAAGCAGTTCGACGTCAATTTGACGCTGAACGCAAAAGCGTCGTTCGACCAGGAAGTGCTGTTCAACGTCGAGCTGGTCTATGGCGGCGTCTTCTCCATCAGCGGCTTCCCGCAGGAGCACATGCTGCCGATCCTGTTCATCGAATGCCCGCGGCTGCTGTTCCCGTTCGCCCGGCAGATCATCGCCGAGGCAACACGCAACGGCGGCTTCCCGCCGCTGATGCTAGACCCGATCGATTTCGCGCAGATGTTCCAGCAGAAGCTGACCGAGGACCAAGCTGCCGCCGCCAAGGTCAAGGTGAGCTGAGGCTGGTTGGCTCGCAGCGTTTGAAAAACCCGGCGCGAAGCCGGGTTTTTTGTTTGAGACGCCGGCGGGGCAGTACAAGGGGGGAGATCGGACTTCACGTCAGCCTTCGCCAATCCTTCATCGCCGCAGGAATGAGCGAGACGCTGGGTCTGCCAATCTCCCCCCCTGTTTGGACCGGAGACATCGCGCTCGTGTCCTCGAATGGCATCCCGAACCTCCCGGCGCAAAGCGCGCCAAACTGTTCGCGATGTCCTCGCACA
>NZ_JAMYRK010000045.1:0-47947 GCF_040321335.1 Mesorhizobium sp. M0437 | reverse complement strand
CCCCGGCCCCCCGCCGCGGCGGGGGGGGGGCACACCGGCGGGGCGGCCGGCGGCGGCCTGCACGACTTCATGTATGGCCAGCTCGATCCGCGCAGCGACGGCGTCGTCAGGCCCGGCCTGTTCGACCAGATCTTCGACGACACCGTAGCGAAAGTGCCGGAGGGCGAACGCGCCAATTTCCTCGCCCAAAAGCAGGCATTGCGGCTGGCCGGCTCGGCGCGCATGGCCGCGCAGCAGCACGCGCGGCGCCAGAACTATGAGCAGGCCGAGTGGAGCAAGGTCGAGGACGGCTACACAAGCGCCATCGCGCAGGGCGACCCGGACGATAGCGGCACGTTCGAGGCGATCAGGCAGAGCGGGCGCGACCTGATCGGCAAGATGGGCAACCCGGTGGCCCGCCAGGCCGCCGAGGCTGCCTGGCGCAGCAACACGGCAAAGGCGCTCGCCGACGCGATGATCGCCAAGGACCCGAAGCGTGCTGCGGAGGTGCTGGGGACTGGGCCGGTCTCAACGGACGGCAGGACTAAGGACGATACCATCGAAGCTGTGGGCGGACCTCGGGCGAGTGGGTCCAGCGTGCTGGCGACGCGCGAAGCGCCCGTAGGTGGCCTTCCGTCCGACGAAACACCTATCCGCACGGGTTCCGTGGGGCCCGTCGGAAATACGGCTTGGGCTGCCGCAGGACCCTGGATTGCCGACTTGTCGCCGGACACGGTTCAGGATCTCGGCCAGAAGGCGCAGGTAGCGACTGTGGCAAGCCTGGTCGATGCGCGCACGAA
The DNA here is from genome assembly GCF_040321335.1 of Mesorhizobium sp. M0437. Classification (NCBI taxonomy): domain Bacteria; kingdom Pseudomonadati; phylum Pseudomonadota; class Alphaproteobacteria; order Hyphomicrobiales; family Phyllobacteriaceae; genus Mesorhizobium; species Mesorhizobium sp. M0437. Next base: position 47,168 of record NZ_JAMYRK010000045.1, on the reverse strand, counting down.
CATCGACATCGCCTTGCAGAACGCGCCGGCTGCCATTGCCAATACCGGCAGCTATTCTGGCAAGACACCGGGTGCCGAAGACTTCACTGCCGTGTACGGCGCCGAAGATGGCGGCAAGCGTCTCCAAGCCTTCGACATAACGGCTGATATCGGCCGCGCGGTTTTCGACATGCGACCCGTCCCGAACCAGGCGATACACGCCCAGATTCGGGATTTTGAACCCGGCCCCTACGGCTCGCCGGAAGAGCGGGAGCAATATGAGATAAGGGCCGGCGCCGCGCAATTGGTGCTGGGTGCCAGGCGCGCCGATCCCGCCGGTTACGTCGGCCAACTGTTCCCGAACCATGCTCCGGACTGGGATAAGATCACAGCTCTTGAGGATTATAAGGCTGCCGTCACCTGGGCCGTCGCTGCTCAGCAGGAGTTGGGCTTCGACCGAATACTGCCAATGCCCTGGGCTGTAGCTGGCCAGCAGGCGGCGAAATACATCGACCAAGGCGTGCCGTTCGAAAAGCGCCTTGCCAAGTTGAGTTCGATCGTCCTGGCGGTTCGCGATCCTGATGCCCGCAAGGCGACAACCCAACAGATTTCTGTGGCGGCGGAAGCCCTCGGCACCGGCTTAAGCGGATATGGCCTGGCGGAGAGTTTGTTCGGTTTGCTGGGCTGGGCAAGCGTTGGCGCGGCGGCAGAGAACGGCTTGATCGGTCTTGCTGCCCGAACTGGCGTCGGGGGTGTGGCGGGTGGCACTTATGGCGGGGCATACGCCTTCAAGACAGGACAGAGCGTCCCCCGGGGAATTGCCAACGGCGCGCTTTGGGGGGCGGGCGGCAATGTCCTTGCCGAAGGGCTCAGTGCAGTTGGCAGCCAGGTGTTGGCAAGGCTTGCCGGGCGTTCTGCGAATGCTAAACCTGATATCGTACTGGATAGTGGGGCTCCCCCGGTTTCTGTCAATGCAGAAGAGATTCCGATCTCGACCGGCAAGGCCCGAGAAATAAGGAGGCCCTATACGCATTTGGAAGATCCTCCCAACGTTGCGTCCGGCAAGGATCCAACAAAGAAGCAGAGGATAGCTATTTTCGAGGAAAATAAAAGGGTGAATGATGGAATTTTGAGATCGGATGAGAGTGGTATAGAAATAATTCCAGCAAAGAAAAGCAAAAGATGCGTAACTCCTCCAAAAAATGAAGCTCATATCGATCACATAGATCCGGTTAATCCCGCTGGCAAGACAAAATCGTCAGGATCAAATAGCTACAAAAATCTTCGTCTTACGGCTGGGTTTGAGAATATAGAAAAATCGAACAAATAGGTGACATATGACCGAATGGAAGTTCGAAAATCCAAAAAACACAGCCGTTATTTCGACTCGGAAGATATTTAGGGGGGGCGGCTGGATTGCGTATGTGTCACATGATGATGACGGCGACGATAATGAGTCGTGGCAATTCTACGGAAATGAAGCTGAAGTTGATCAAGATGACCTAATTTTAGTGGCCTTGGTCGAGGTGGTCGAGCTTGATGGAACTGTTGCACAGTTGGCGGATTTGCCGTTAGGCTGGCGTGCGTGGCGCGATACAAAGTCTTCGCCATGGAAGCGCGACAAAATCACCTAAACACATTCTGAATGGTAGCGGAGTTTACTCTGCTTTGACCCGGTGAAAGTAAAAAAAGGCGTTACTCCTCCGCCAACGAATCACAGTTTGATCACATCGATCCGCTTATTCCAGTTGATCCGACAAAGACTCCCGGATCGAATAGTTACACCCAATGCAAGGATGGTTGCAAGAATTCGAAACAGAGAAAGTGGAACAAATAGGCGCTGTGATGACTAAATGGAAGTTTGAAGACCCCAGAACGTAGCTGTTTTTGTAAACAGGAAAGCTATACGCAATGGTAGGTGGGTTGCTCGCGTCGTGCATGATGATGATGACGGATCATGGCAGTTTCACGCGGATGAATCCGAAGATTTCGATGAAAGCGATATTATGATCATAAGCCTGAAAAATATGGTTGAAAAAGACAAGACTATTATGCAGTTGGCTGATTTACCTTACGGCTGGTATGCTTGGCGCGAGACAAAAACCTCGCCATGGAGGCGAGGCAAAACCCTCGACGAACACCCAGAATCGGAGCGGAGTTAGTTTCGACTTCCAATTGTAACGGTTGACATGGGTGATTGCGACGCTGAGCGGCGGAGCCGACAGCGGTGCAAGAAACCGGGGCGTCACTTCGCACGGAGCGTTCTGGCAAGGACCAATCAGCCCACGGGCCGGAATATGGATGTGTCTCACGAGAAAGCGCTGGCCGACGGGGGGCAGATCACCTCTCAAACATCACGCATCGTGCGAGAGCAGATCATATTAAACACCATGGCGATGCAGGAGACTATGCTCGCTGGGCAAGAAGAAGATGGCTCAAGCAAGAAATGAAAGGGAACACAAGTGGTCGAGAGAAATTATAGCGACGTCAAACCCGACTTGACCAGCGTCACCCGCTTGCCGTCGACTGACAAAAGCACAGGCGATGAAGAGCTTGATGCTGCACGTCTGGAAGCCCTGAAAATATCTTGATTTCTATGATTGGGTTTCAGACATCAAGGGGGAATACCTTGGATACGGGGCCGACGGCATAACCTATATTTTTCTCTTCGAGATTGTTCCGGGCAGGCCGGAAGTTGACCCATGGATATGGGTAATCGTCGGCGATGTGCCCCCGACATATCTGCCGGCGGTAGACGCCAAGACTCCATACGAGGCGCTGGATGGATATATCGGCGCCATGGAAGAGTGGGTCGAAGCTGCGCGACGGGGGACTCGGTGGCAGATCTAATCCCGGTCAACGTGCCGCCTAGCCCAGCCAACGCCGAAATGTTGGATAGCCGTCTCAAATTTCTCGACGAAAGGGTGTTGCCGGAACTTCGAGAGTGATCGGCTGCCGCTTGTCGGCAAGCGCCGTCAGTTCCTTGACGAGAACGTGCTTTCGTTGCTCCCGAAGTGATGTACTGGCGTGCTCCGTGGCTCGTCGCGGATGCAAGCCCGGCACTCGGTTCGACCGGATCAGCACTGGCGCAATCACACTGGTGAGTGCGCACGCCGGAAATGGCGACCAGGCACGCAACGTGCCGTCGGTCTGATTGTGGTCACGATCCTGGCTTATGGCCTGCTAACCGCCGAGCGGTCAGTTTGGCGGTGCCTCCTGGATCGCCTCCTGTTTAAGATGAAGGATTGACCTGTTGCGCACAGACACTTTTCCGACCATGGCAAGGATCGCTTTTCTGCTTACCTTGGCCGGCGTCCTCCTGCTCGCGCTTTCGCCGGTGCGCTTCCTGCAGGAGTTGGACATGGGCTTCACCTTCCACCATGACAAGCTCAACCACGCCGCGGCGTTCGCCGTGCTGGCGGCGCTTGGAAGCCTCGGCTGGCCGGAGCACAAGACGAGGCTGGTCGTACTCCTCGCTCTTACCGGCGCGGCGATCGAGCTGCTTCAGGGCGCCCAGCTGATCGCGCGCGATATGGATATCCTCGACTGGGTCGCCGACTGCGCCGGCATGGCCTGTGGGCTGGCGGCCATGGGCGGCACAAGAAGGCTGATTGGCGGATTGCTGTAGCCCTTGACCGCGTTGCCGCTCTCCGTCCGGAAAATGTAAATCGCCGGCTGCGCCGGATAGCGCGGTGTCCGGCCGCGTAGCTTAAGTCTCCCACCGACAGCACCGAACCCCCTTCCAGCCTCGCTTATGCGGGGCTTTTTTTTATGGAGCAAGCCCTCATGTCCCGACCTGCAACTGCCGCCGTTCGTCTCCTGACCGGCGAACGCGAACCCGTGCGCCTCGCAACCACGGCCGACATCCTCCTGCACGGCCTGCAGGCCATCGACGGCGTGCCGACCGAAATCGGCGACCGCGTGCTGGTCAAGGACCAGGCCGACCCGACGCAGAACGGCATCTACACGGCGAGCGAAGGCGACTGGTTCCGCGCCGCCGACGCCCGTTCTACGCGCACCCTGCAGAAGGGCACGACCGTTCACACCCAGGTCGGGTCGGTCAACGCCGACCGCGTGTTCGAGTTCACGGCCGACGAGCCGGCCATCGGCGCCGATGCCATCACCATCGCCGCATCCGTTCCGCCCGACATCGCCGATGTGGTCGAAGAGGTCGAAGCGCTGCGCGATGAAACCCAGGCCTTGAAGGATGCTGCCGCTGCCAGCGCCGGCCAGGCAACCGCCAGTGCTGCCGCTTCCGCCGCGAATGCCGGACAAACCACAGCCGACCGGGCTGCCACCAATTCCGATGCCGTCGCGGCCGCGGCCGCCGTCATCAGCGCTCAGGCTGCACGCGACGCTTCGCTCTACGGCAAGGGCATTTTCCCGACGACTGCGGCGGCAATCGGCTTCGGCGTCGCCGGCAACGGTGCGATCACGCCAGGCTCCGGCGGCGCCAACGGCACGTTCGACCTGGCGTTTACCGGCGGGACCGGTTCGGGCGCTGCCGGCCGCTTCGTCGTGGCGGGCGGCGCGCTGACGCAGATACTGATCACGGCGCCGGGCTCCTACACAGTGGCGCCGACGTTGAGCTTTGCGGCGTCGGCAGGGCTGGCCGGCGCCGCCGCCGCGGCGGTGCTGGGCAGGAATGTCGATGTCGGCGAGTATTTCTGGACGGAGGTCAGCGCCGGCATTGTGGGGCTTCACAGCGTCGGGACAGGCCCGATTGCCGTCGATACGGGTATTCGTGCGTCACCGGCGGAAATTGCCCTGATCAGCTCGCGGGCGATTGGGCCGGTTCCGATCACTGGTTCTGTCGGCGGCACGCTGATTACCAACGACAGCGTCTATTTCTGGCCTGGATCGGTGTCTGCGGCCGATGAATATCTCTCGACCTTGGAGCTTGGATTCGGCGCCGTGCCAGGGACAGCCCATATTGTCTTCGCCCACCTCGAGGGCGACGGGACGCTTAGCCTTGTTTCCGAGCAAACGATATCCGTTCCAGCCGGCCCGTCGTCAGTTGTTTCGGGACTCGCGATTCTGAAGCCGGCCGGGAGCGTCATGGGCGTCCAGCGCACTGGAGTTGGCAGCTGGTACTATACTGCCGGGGCAATTCCGAACGGTGGAGTCGAGTGGTTCACAGCGGTGGTACCGACCTCGCATACTGCCAAGACCATAGGCGCGGCAAATGGCCCGCAGTGGAAGGCGACCTTCACCGGCGAAGTCGCCGTCAAGGCGCGCGCTGCCTATTCCACGGCAAACGGTCTCGTTTCCGCTGTCGGCATTAGCCAGGAAATCGGCTGGCCGGCGCTGGTCAACACCGGGTCGGACGTTCCGGGCAGCTACAGCGTCATCATGCAGACGCCAGCGCCGGCCGACGGCTATATTACAGCGGTCGAAGTTGGCGCTGGCGCTGGCGCCGGCGCTGCGCTCATTCATGTAGTGGACTATCTCGGCGGGTTGGTGGTCAACGTCCTAAGCACATATGCGGTGACGCTGATCAACGGGGTCGCCCATATTCCGCTGGGTATCCCAATCCCAGCCGGCAAATATCCGGCGATCAGCGGCGGCGCCTATAAGTTTCAAAACAGCGTCAACCCGCAAGGCATCCCGGCATGGATCAAGGCAGGCGCACTGTCGCTTGGCGCGACCGTAGCATCGTCCGCCCAGCATCGATATGAGCTTCGCTTTACGATCAAAACCGGTCTGCTCGCCGATGCCGACCGCGCCTTGACCCGGGGCGGCGGTAATGACGGCATGAATCTGCTGGCTGGCGCAGATCCGAATGGCGTCGTTGATGCGACCGCGCTGTTTGCGTCGGCGACCGCCGCTCATCCTAATCCCTATGTGCCGCCTGGGAATTTCGCTTTGACGGCCATTCCTGCATCTGGCGACGGTTTTTGGGGACCTGGCAAGCCGGCCGTCAACGGTAAGCGCTTCTTCATTCCGCGCCAGCCGTCGCTGCAAAATCTTTATGACGGCTTTCGCGCGAAGATGGCCGAACATATTGCCAACAACGATGTGTTCTGCCTGATCGCCGATAGCATCGGCCTTTGGGCACTTGCCAGCGACGGGCCGAAACACTGGTTCAACCTGGTTACCCGCTTTACCAATATCGGCATTGCCGACGATGAACCGGGCATGACTGCTTTGCGGCCAAGCTCTACCTACGTTCCGACCTTCTATGGCGTCACTGTCGCCGGCAGCGTGTCGACAGGGTCGCGCGGGCCGATCGGCGAGAGCATCATCCTAGCGGCCGGCGCGACCCTGTCGTTCACCGGCGCCTATGAACAGGTCGACGTCCACTACACCCAGGACGCAGCCCAGGGCTCACTTGCCTTTGCCTTCGACGGCGGCGCGGCCTATAAAACCGTCAATTGCGCCGGCGCCCTGGCGCTTGACCGATATTCGGGGCCGTCGCTCACCGCGCAGGCGGCAAGCGGCAATTACACTCTTACGGCTGTCGGCGGTCCTGTCGAGATTATCGGGCTCATCAGGCTTGGCGTCAAGGCGGCCGGCTCGCGTCCGCGCCTGCGCACCTTGCGCGCGGCACACGGCAGCTATGCCTTCTCGTCATTCAACACTGCGCGTCTTACATCGGCCGCCGCTCAATGCGGCTACGCCGGCGGCAAGATCGTGCCCATCCTGGCGCTCGGCATCAATGACAGCTTTGGCACGCCGCCAGCCACGATATCGGCAAACATCGCAACAATCATCAACGCGCTGGAAGCGGCCGCTGCACCGCGTATCCTTGTCATGCCGCCGACGCGGCCTTCGGCGGCATGGGATGCAAGCTACACCGGCGGCCGAACTTATGACGCCGCTCTCGGCGCAATCCGACAGACCTACAGGTCCCGGAACGTGCTGACCATCCCGATCGACGGCTTCGATTACATCAACTCTGGGAACTACCAAGAGGGGTTGCATTTCAACGATGCCGGCCATGACGGCAATGCGCTGCGCTTCATCGAACAAGTTGCGGAGCGGGGATAGCCCAATGCCATCTGCTATTCAGCACAAGGGCGAAATCGGCACGCAGCCGCGAAATCCCGGTTCCTGACGGCGACATTGAGGGTCTCATTGAGGTCTGGGCAGGCGGCGCCGTAGTCGACGCTGGACGCCGTTCGCAGGCAATGGCAGGATGAGGTCGGCGGGGGCTATCCTTGGAGGATTGTCCCATGGCGCATGCCGGCAGCATCATCGACATCTATGATGACTATTACGCCGATGGAAAAGTAGCCGCAAAACGGGACATAGCTTCGAACCAGTCGGTCGGGCACATCGAAGCGATCATTCAAGGCCAGTTCTTCGACAGGATTCTTGACATCGGGGCGGGCGAAGGTGCGGTGCTGGATAAGCTGAACAGGAAGGGGCTCGGTAAGAAGCTTGGCGCCGTCGAGATTTCGAAGAGCGGCGTCGAAGCTATCAAGGCAAGAAAAATCGCCAAACTGGCCAGCATCGACGTATTCGACGGCTATCACATCCCTCATCCCGACAAGTCGTTCGATCTCGGGCTTGCCATTCACGTCGTCGAACACGTCGAACACGAACGGATGTTTCTCAGGGAGGCGGCTCGGGTCTGCAAGAAGCTGTATATCGAAGTGCCTTTGGAGCATACGCGAGATCTCAGCAAGGCCATTCGGATGTCAGGGCCGTATGGGCATATCAACTTCTACACAACCCAAACGTTTGAAAACCTTCTCAAAACGTCCGGGCTGAAGGTCGAACGGCTAAAGGTTTTTGCGCACGACCTCGCCTATGAACAGCACCTGGCTGGCGAAAAAAAAGGATGGGTAAAACACAGACTGCGGACCGAATTTCTCAGGTTTGCACCCAAGATGGCGATGCGCAGCATGGCCTACATGGCCGGAGCTCTGTGCTTAAGTCGCTGATCTAGCGGCAGCGCCGCCGATTTGCTTTGCAGGATTACCGCCAACCATACTAAAGGGCGGCACGTCTTTTGTGACGACAGACCCCGCACCAACGACCGATCCCTTGCCGATCGTTACGCCCTTGAGAATGATGACGTTGAAACCGATAAAGACGCTGTCTTCAATCTTCACTGGCGCAATGGTGATCTTTGACCAGTCCTTTTTTCTCTGATGCCAGTCGGCGATATCTTCCTTGCGGTCTTGCCAACCCGTCGCGTGTGAGTTGTGATCGACGACTGTGGTACCCCAACTAATGATCACGTCATCCCCGATTTCGATCCTCGCAGCTGCGACGAGGTGGCTCTTGCCGATATAGGATCTTTTTCCCACGGTGATCTTTGCATCAGCGCGATCGAAGGAAAAGACGCCGTTGATGATGCATTCTTCGCCGATCGCATGCTTGCCTCGCCGCAAACTGCGGACGCTCCGCAAACTTAGCTTCGTCGCGCGACCGGAGTTGATGCCGGCTAGGCGGTAGAGGAATGATGGAACGAATGGCATATCAGTTACGGTCGAAGTGCGGCTTGGACAACCTCTCAGCGAAAGGCTGCGATTGCTCAAAGAATCTGAAATGCTTCCAATGTTGGTGTACCCCTTCGAAGAATGCCGGCGCCGCGTCTTCGAGGTCAGTATCAAGGATTATGGGTGGGATTAGTTGCCCTTCGGCTAACTGAACCGACAGCCGAAGTTGGCTGTTCGCAATAAGCAGGTCAGTCTCCATCATCCATGCGACTCCTCACGGCCTAGCTATTGCGACAAGCGGCGGCGGTTTGCAAGCTTGCAAACGCGCGTGTCCGCCAGTCTGGAGGCCATTTGAAAATCGCCGAAAAGTTCGTCAGAAGAATTGCTCTGCGAGGCCGCTCGGGATGCTGTGCGCACCAACAATGGCACAGCAGGCCGACCAGAAATCCTATAGCTGGGAAGTATTTCGGAATTGTCAGGGTCATCGCCGACGCGGACCTGCCGCGGGCGGAGCCGCTACCGTCTGCTGTCCTGCGGTTTCTGATGCAGGTCCTGGCTTTTCGACCACCAGACAAAATACAGCGAGCCCATCTTCATCACAGGCACGCGGCGGTCGCGTTCCCTGGCCCGCAACTCACGATAGGTCTTCATCTTCAGAGTGCCGCCAGGCAACCTGATACGCACTGCCATCGGTCCAACTCCCGTTGTGCAACGCAGCAATTTTCGTGCAATGCGGTAAGTAGAGACCTTCCGTTACGGGAGAGTCAACAGCAGGATCATCAACTTATTTTGCAAGCTGGCCGGCGGAGGTCGGGGCGGGCTTCCCAGGCGCATGGCAGCCGAAAAAATTCATGCGTCACCCTGGCGACTGATCGTCAACCAGGCGCTGGCGGTTCGACCACCAGGTGAAATAGATCCGGCCGATCTTGACGACGGGTATGCGGCGGGCGCGTTCGCGTTCGCGCAATTCGCGGTACACCTTCACCTTCAGCGTGCCGCCCGGCATTCTGATACGCACTGCCATCGCTTCCGCCGCCCCAAATTGTGCAATGCAGCATCAGAGACCTTCCGCTGCGGAAGAGTCAATGCCTGCCCGCTGACTATTTCTGGGACTAGTCGAGCGGCTTTGAGGTTTTGGCGCGCACGGCGGTTCCTGATCACCGAGGCGGCATGCCCAGTCGGGATCGTCGGGTGCGCGGGCTATTTCCTGGGCGAGGATTTTCTGGGCGAGGATGGGCGATCGGACACGCCGCTCGGCCACCAGATGACGAAGTAATTGCCGACCTGCCAAACCGGCACCTCGCGGTTCTGCTCGCGGCGCCGCAGCTCGCTCCTTTTCTTGATCTTCAAGGTGCCGCCCGGAAGCCTGATTCTTATCGTCACGTGTCCTCCCGCTAAAGCTACGAACGATAGACGGGAACAGTTTCATCCCGGCTAGGCAATTTCATCCAGGCCAAGCAATTTCGGGGCCGAAAACGCAGCGCGCCTGACCGCAGCGATATCGCCGGAACCGGCTTCATTTGAAGAAATCCGCAATGCCGTTGATGGCCAGCACCGCATAGACGATCGGTCCGGCGATAAACGCACAATAGAGACAGAGGATCGCCGCCAGCACCGCGAGCAACGGCTTGTCGCGAGCGACGGCGCGGAGCTCGGACTTCACCGACCAGCGTGCCGCAGCGGTTTGTTCATCATCAGACATGTGCACCATCCCGCGGCCATTTCACACGGCGGGTCGAAAACATCAACCTTCCTTGCCACATCGGCGCGGGCTGCCGCCAAATTCTGCTTTGCCGCCGCGCATCTGCTTTTTCAACCTCAAAACCTTGCCCGCGAGGGCGGAAAGGACTGCCCATGGACATGACGTTCAGGGGCGCCGCCAGGCGCCTCGATGATATAGACTTGCCGAAACTCGGTGCCCGGATCGGCGTCGGCGAGGACGAGATGCACGCGTTCCTCGATGTCGAGACCAGCGGGCACGGCTTCGACGCCGTTGGCCGGCCGGTCATCCTGTTCGAACCGCACGTCTTCTACCGCAACCTGTCGGGTGCCAAGCGGGCACAAGCGGTAGCCGCCGGCCTCGCTTATCCGAAGTGGGGCGCAAAGCCCTATCCCAGGGATAGCTACCCACGGCTCAGGGCAGCTTGTGCGATCGACGAAACCGCGGCGCTCAAATCCGCTTCGTGGGGCTTGGGCCAGGTCCTCGGCGAGAATTTCAAGGCGGCAGGCTTCCTTACCGTGCAGGCGATGGCCGAGGCGATGATGGCGGACGAGGCGCTGCAGCTCGGCGCGGCGATCGATTTCATCGTCGAGAAGCGGCTCGACGACAATCTGCGCAATCATGACTGGTCGGGATTCGCCAAGGGCTACAACGGCGCCGGCTATCGCAAGAACGCCTACGATACCAGGCTTGCCGAGGCCTATCGCAAATGGTCGCGCATCAAGGACACGCCCTGGCCGTCTGCCGGTCCGGTGTCATCGGCGGTCACCCCTGCAGTCCCGCCAGAGCCCGCCAAGCCAATTGCCGTTCCACAAGCGACCGCTACGCCCTCTGGGCCTCCCGTGGCTGTCGCCAGGCCCGGCTTCTGGGCAGCGCTGATCGCCGCCATCCTCAAATTATCAGCCATCCTCAAGCTATTCGGAAGGAAATGACATGTGGACCCGGATCAAGAGCTTTTTCCGCGACAGCGAGACAATATTCTGGGCGCGGCTTCAGGCGGCCATCGGCGTCATCGCGACTATCGTCACCTATGTCGACCCGCAGGTTCTTTCGCCGGTCGTTCCGGGGGAATGGTTCCCCTGGTTTCTTGTGATCAACGGCGTTTTGACCGAGTTCCTGCGCCGCCGCCGCGCGGAGGACTTGTGATGGCAGCGCTTCTCAGCATTCTCAGCGCCATCATCGGCAACAGGGTCGTCATGACGGCATTCGCTGCTGTGGCGGGCGGCATCGGCCTTTACGTTGCCGGCGGCATCAACCGGGCGAGGAAGGAGGCGGTCAAACAGGCAGAGGCAAAAGTCGCGGCCGCCGAGGATCGTCTGGAAATGAGGCGCGAGGCCGCCGCCGAAGAGCGCAAGGCCGCCGGCATGGCCGATGCGGCAGCAAGGGCGGAGGCTGAGAAATGGGCAAGGCGCTGATCCTCTGCGTGGTGCTCGCCGGCTGCACGACAACCGCGCCGGCCGGCAATCCGCGCCAGGTCTGGCGCGACCACAACCAGCCGCGCCGGCCATCCTCCCCGGTCGTTGCCGCCATGAGCCGGCCCGAGCTCGACGAGATGAACGCCTTCAACGGGCAGGGCGCCAGATGGTGCGGGTGGACGCCATGATGCACGAATTGCTCGACGTCCTGGGCATCAAGGCGCCGGTGTTGGTCGCCGGCCTGTCCGGCGGCATTTTGCGGGCCTTGTCGCGCCATCGCTACAAGGTCCGCGAAATGGTGGCCTCGCCGATCTGCGGCGCGCTGGCGGCGGCCTATCTGACGCTGCCGGTCGTGCATTATTTCCGCGCCGCCGGCCTGCCCATTCCTTCTCCGGACGACGACACCACGACGCTGGCCGCGGCGTTCCTCATCGGCGTCTCGGCGATGTGGATCTCGGACATCGTCTTCGAGGTTATCGTGCGCCGGTTCGGGCCGGTGAAGGAGGAATAAGCCGCCCAAGCCCGCCGAAATAGTGACGTTCAGTTGGAGCCCGCCGCGCCGAAAGGTGCGGCGGGCTTTTTGCATTTTTGCTCGCATTCTGTACGATCTTTCTTTCGCGACAGGGCGGCTCGATCCGGCGCTGCCCGACCAAGATGCGCGTTAGGCATGGGAGATGGTGTCATGCTTGCCAAGGTCCAGACACAAGCGGCAGTCCTGACAGCCGGGGCGCTTCTGTTTGCCGCAACGGCCGACGCGCGGCCGGACAGCCGCGCGATGAGATGCGAACAGACGCAGCTTCTGATCCAGAGGCATCGCTCTGTCGTGCTCACCACCGGCCAGAACACCTACGACCGTTACGTCCGCCAATTCGGCAATGAATGCGACTGGCCGCAGGTGCCGCGCGCCGCGTATATCAAGACGCGTGACGGTCAATGTCTGGTCTATCGCTGCCAGGAGCCGCTCTTCGACCTCCCGAATTGAAAGCAGGCGGCGGCTCATTCCTCGTCGAAAGGGCCACCTTCGCGTGCGAGATCGCGCGAAATGACACGTTCATCCGTATCGTCCGGCAAGGCCTCGTCGCTGTCCTGGTAAGCGTTATCGTCGTCCTCCTCCGGCAGTTCGCCGCTCTTCTCGACGTCATAGCGAATATCGCCGTTTTGCGGCACGCCGTCAGGGAGGATTCTCCCGCTCCGGATGGCATCCCAGTCCTGCTGCTGGATCGTCGGGCTCTCCGTCTCGTCGTCGGTTCGTTCTTTGCTGCGCGGTTCCATCGCCGGTTCTCCATAATGTCAGCGGCCCTGAATTGGCTCAGTGGTTGAACTCATAAGTCTGGCAGCCGGTTCCGGGCCGCTGCGGTCCGCGCGCATTGCCGCACGACGGAACCAATCGCGCCGGCCCGCCTTCACATTCAGAAGATACTGGCGCGAAAGGAGCTCGACATGAGACCGCTCATTTTCTTGCCGTACATGTTGGGTGCGCTGCTGCTGGCGGTGCCGGCGGCCGCGCAGCCGGGCGAACAGGCGCAATCCGACCGCTGCAAAGTCGAGCCGCCGGACCAGAACAGCCAACAGCAGAAGCCGGCCGGCAACAATTTGTCCGATACGCTCGAGCCATGCGGTGGGGTCCTGAAGCCGCCGCCAACGGGCGATCAGGGCATGGCGGCGCCACCGCCGGATGAGGGCAAGACCCCGGTGATCAAGCCCGGCGAGGTGCCGCCACAGCCGCCAAAGCAGTAGCAGCGACGAGCGGCAACTTCGCGCCGCTCGCGCCGGCAGGTTTGTTGCACTCGCTGAGGAACATTAGCTTGTCCTAAATGTTATTTCAGACGCAGTAGATATCACCCCCCTCCGGTATCGCTGCTGATCGGGAAACCGATCGGCCCGCGTCTTGCGACGCGGGCCACCGCAAGCTCATTCGCAATCCATTCGCCGCATCGCGCGGGCACTTCACCGCTGTTCGATTAGCCGCCACTTACGGAACAACAAGGTGGCGTGGGCGTTTGCCTAGAGGGTTCGCCGCTTCGACCGGAATGCCGCGTCGCAATTGTAAGGGCGAGGCCCGTAACAACAGGAGTAGACGATGAAAATCCACCTTGTTCCTGCTGCGGCGGGATTGGCGTTGCTTGCCGGCGTCGGCGTGGCCACCGCGGACCAGGTGATTGTCACGCCCAAACAGCAGACGGTCATCCGCGAATACGTCCACAAGCACCCGCTGGCGTCGATCAGTCTTCTGGGGGTGGAGCTCAATATCGGTTCCATGTTGCCCGATACGGTCGAGCTGCAACCGATCGATGTTCCAGACGTGCGGTACAGATACGTCGTCGTCGGCAATCGCACCGTGCTCGTCGACCCAGACACCCGCAAGATCGTGCAGGTCATCGAGTGATCGGCGTTGCCAAACCGCGAACCGGATTTGGAAGGTCATGGCCTAAATTATCAAATGAGAGCTCCATCCCGAGCGATCGGGATGGAGCCGCTGTCGTCTCGAAACAAGGAAAGGAGCCATTCCCATGCTGCCGCATGTCGAGCCGGTCAACGTGGCCGCAGCCGTCGACAAACTGCTTGCTGAACGAGGCGATGGCCTGCTGTCGATGAAGGCGGCGATAGCACTGTTGCGCGAACGCACCGGAACCGAGCGCTCGGACGCGGACCTTGAAGGGCTGATCATCAAGAAGGCGGCGCTCCTCGGGGTCGCCGTCCTGTGTGACAGAGAGGTTCAATGACGGTGTCGCCTGCCGCTCAAGACGCCGGTCGAAATTTCAGCTAGAACAAGGTTGCTTACGCATCAACCGAGCCGACGGAGGTATCAGTGACGGACAGGCAGGAACGGATTCGCCAGCGAGCACACGCGATCTGGGAACAGGCAGGCAGGCCCGACGGGGCGCATCAGCAGCATTGGGATCAGGCTACCGCCGAAATCGACGCAGAAACCGCCGCGCCGGAGACCGCCAGCCGACCGAAGCCGAAAGCACGCCAGCCTAAGCCGGCCGCCAGCAAGGACGGAAGCAAATCCAAGGCGCGACCACGTAACGCGTGAACGCAAGCGGATTTGATTCCAACGCTGGATCTCGCGGGTGGTCGGCCCATACATCGTTCCATGATCGGCAGCAAAACCCGTCCTGACCGGTCCTGCTGCCGCAAGCCCGCGATGGCAAGCCCGATTGGCGCGGCTAACTACTTACCGCAATTGACAGTCGGTGAAACCGTCCCGGCAGGCTTGTTGGATGCATCGGGTTGAGCTCCTTGCGGGGTTGCAGGGCAGTTTTCATCCGCATTGGAGTTCATGGTACCCGTCGTGCCCATCGTGCTGCGGGTCGTGCCAGGGTCAATACCGTTCGGCTTGGGCTGGACGACGATGCTCTTCTCGCTGCCAGGCGCATTGTTGTCCGACCCGGCGTTCTGGGCCATCGCCGCGGTCGCCAGACCGGCTGCAAGTATGGAAGCTGTCACGATTTTCGTAAGCATGTTGATCTCCATCATTGGGTTATCATCATGTGGCGACTACAGAAAAAACAACCCGGGTGATGGAAAGGTTCCGGCAAAAATGACGCAGCACAGTGAAGCCAACCCGCGCAGCGCGGATCTTCTCGGCCCCCCTTGTTCTATTACCGTAGGTAGGTTTGATGTTGTGGTTTGCTGATTAGGAATTCGCCTTCTTTGGCCGCCGACCGTCGCAACGTTCGTCTATTGCGGCGCCATCGCTTCAATTGGTAGAGACCATCCCAAGTAAAACTTTCGGAAAATTTCACTACAAATTTCACGCGGCTGTTATTTGAAAATATACCATGAGGCCAGCGAGCTGATCGGCAACGAAACCGATCATCTTCTTGCAAATTAGTAGGTATGCAACCGGCGACGTCGCGGGCTGTTCAGCGCAACTACAGCAAGGAGAGTGTTATGACCACCTTAATCAAAACAATCACCGATGCGGTGGCAGGCAGCGCAGTTATTTTCATGCTCTCGATGCCCGTGAATGCCGCGGACGGAATTGCCGTTGGTGTTGGAACATCCATCGGCGGCAACGGCGGCATCAAAGCCGGCCTCGGCGCGACGGTTGGCGGTCGCGGCGGCATCAACGCCGGTGCCGGCGCGACGGTTGGCGGCAGCGGCGGCATCAAGGCAGGCCTCGGTGCGTCGTTGGGCGGCAGTAGCGGCATCAACGCCGGTGCCGGCGCGACGGTTGGCGGTTCCAGCGGAATCGCGGCGGGCGCCGGCGCATCGGTCGGGGGCAGAAGCGGCATCAACGCCGGTGCCGGCGCGACGATCGGCGGTTCCGGTGGCATTGCTGCCGGCGCGGGGGTAGGTATCGGCAGCGGCATCAATGTCGGCGCCGGTGTCGGGATCGGCGGTGGTACCAATCCGAGCAATCCGTCCAACCCGGGCAGCCCTTCCAATCCCAGCAACCCCAGCAATCCCAGCTTGCCTCAGGTCGTTGCCGACATGTCGGGCGACAAGTTGGCCAGGATGAAGAAGCGCTGCGTTGACGTGCTCGGCAGCGAAGGCACTTACGACAGCGATCTGCGCCAATTGTGCCTGCTGATCGCCCGCCGCTAAGGCGAATACATCGGATGAATGTCGGACCGGGCCGGAGAGGCCTTCGTCCACCAAACCTCCAGCAGTCCAAAGCCCGCAATTGCGGCGGGCTTTGTTGCCGAGCACGTGGCGAGAGCATAGCGGGGCTCACACGAGCACGCGCTCAGTGTGTTTGACGGCCAGGATCCGGCGAAGCGGACGCTTCGTCTTCCAGGGAGTCCCAGCCCGCGGCCGGGCTGCTTTGCATCAGCTGAGGGCACGCAAACTCCGCCAGATCGGTTTCCGCGAAGCCATCGAACTCGATAGCCGCCCCGTAGAGCTGGGCTGCTTGCATGACGAGCCATTCGATGTCCTCGCGCGCAACATTCTCGGCGAGGTTCTGCAGTCGCGCGGCTTCGGCGACAGCAGTCAGATTGATGGCAATCCCGGACCGTAATACAGCCCGAACTCGGGAACTGACGTCTTCGTGCAGGCGAACCGAAAATCCGTAGCGCATGGAAAACCTTCCCTTCAGGAGCGGTTTGTCCCTCATGTTCCACGATGCGCCCAGGATTCGCGATTGGCAAGCGAAATTCCTTAAAAACTCGTTTTATGTCAAATAGTTAGCGTATTTTGTTGATTGCCTACCTGACGCTTGATCCGCTTCATCTGACTTCTGCATGACTCGCTGATCCGAAGGCCTTGACGCATTCTGCTCACGTACCTAACTCTACAGAAAATTAGGAACACACTAACTCAGCTGCATTTAGGCTGGTGTGACAGGAGGCCGAGATGTCCGAACTGGAACGCCCGGAACGATTGCAGATCATGCTGACCGTCGATGAACTGGCGGCGTTGGAGAACTGGCGCTTCGACAAGCACATGCCGAGCCGGTCGGCCGCGGTACGTGAGCTTTTGAGGCGAGGTCTCACAGCCGATGGTTTCCTGACGGCGGCGCATGGGACCAAGTCGCGCGATTTCGGCATTCTGCCGCATTCTGCAGATGGTGACCGCAGCGCGGCCGACGGACCGTCCCAGAAGGAATAGCGCCGAAGGAATAGCGCCGTTTCCGCCGCGGATCGCCCGCTCTGCGACCGTGCTTCGCGTCTCTCTTGCTTCGCGATGAGCTGTGAACGTCTGGTCTGCTGACGGCTGCGAAGTAGAAGAGATCCAAAGCTCTGTCTTGCCAGACGCTCCGTAATCAGGGAGTGCTTGATCGGCATAGTGCGGGCTCGGGAATATTGCCGATGACGCTGGAATTGACGGCCGGCGACCAGTCGATGCTGCATGGCGAGCAAGGCTCGGCAGCGGCTGCCGCCATGACGATCCTGGTTGCCTTTTCGAAGGCGGTCGGCGCGCGCAAGTTGCTGGACATTGCCGGTGCCCATATCGACGGCTGCCTCTATCACGGCCAGGCCAGCCTCGATTTCGTCGAAAGGCTGATCGAGGGCGGCGGCCGCGTTCGGGTGCCGACGACGCTGAATGTCGGTTCGTTCGACCTCATCCATCCCGGATTGGTGAAGATGCCGGTGTCGCAAGAAACGCCGGCGCGACGCCTGATGAAGGCGCATCTGGAACTCGGCTGCCAGCCGACCTTCACCTGCGCACCCTATCTGACCCGGTTCCGGCCAAGGTTCGGCGAGCAGATCGCCTGGGGTGAATCCAACGCCATCGTCTTTGCCAATTCGGTGATCGGGGCGCGGACCAACCGCTATGGCGATTTTATCGATTTGTGCTGCGCAATGACCGGGCGCGCGCCGGCATGGGGGCTGCATCTGAGTGAAAATCGACGAGGCCAGGTCCTGTTCGAGCTGACTGACGTTGCTTTCGAGCCAAGTGACGCTCTGTTTGTCGGCGTCGGGCTGATCATCGGGCAAAGGGCTGGCGACCGCATCCCTGTCATATCGGGCCTGCCGCAGCCGCGCGACGAGGACCAATTGAAGGCGCTGGGGGCGGCGGCGGCAACGACGGGTGCCGTGGCGCTGTTTCATGCCGTCGGCATCACGCCGGAGGCGAAGACGCCGGATGAGGCGTTGCACGGCCTGGCGCCGGAGGAAAAAATCCGGATCTCTCGCGCTGACATCCACCATGCGCTGGCCAGGCTGTCGAGCGTTCCCGACGGCGTGCAGCTCGCAGCCGTGTCGTTAGGCACGCCGCATTTCTCCCATGAAGAGTGGATGCGCCTGTTGCCGCTGCTGCGCGAAGTCGGTCCAGGCAAAGGTGTCCCGATCTATGTCAACACAGGGCGCGCGACGCTGACGCGGCTGCAGGACGAAGGCGCACTGGCCGGCATGGAAGCCTTCGGCCTCGTTCCGGTCACCGACACCTGCACCTATGTTACGTCGATCCTCGAGCGTCTCGATGGCGTGGTGATGACCAATTCGGGCAAATGGGCGCATTACGCACCTGGCAATATCGGTGTCTCGGTGGCCTTCGGTGACATGGAAGACTGCGTCCGCTCGGCTGCGGCCGGCCGCGTCGTGCGAGGCGCGCCATGAAGACGCCGGCCAGAACCGGTACATTCCACCTTTCCGGCTCGGCCCAAGGCCCAGCGCTGGTGCTTTCGCAGGCGCTCAGCTTCTGGGGCGGGATCGACGTCGAAACGGGCGACATCATCGACCATTCGCATCCGGACCTGGGCGGCAATATCGCCGGCAAGATCCTGGTGATGCCGAGCGGGCGAGGGTCGTCGTCCTCGTCTTCGGTTCTGGCCGAAGCGATCCGCAGAGGCACGGCGCCGGCCGGCATTATCCTGGAGCGGCCGGACCCGATCCTTGCCGTCGGCGCCATCGTTGCCGAATTCCTCTACAAAATCAGCATGCCGCTGGTTGTCTGCGACATGTCAGGCATTGTCTCCGGCGACCGGATCGCAATCGGTCTGGGCGAAGATGCGCAAGCGATGGTGAGCAAGCTCTAGCCGGCCATCAGTCCCGCCGCGCCCCGCCGCCAGTAGGCTGCCGCCAGTGTTTCGTTGCGGCCGAGCGCCAGCGTGCCGCGCCAGTGTTCGCGCACCGTCGTGGCGGCTGCCGCTTCGGCCGCAAACCAGCCGAATGCCGAACCGGTCGGCCATGCGACTGACCGGATGGCGCGCGCCAGCCTGTCGTCGAGCCCGGCTGGCACCCCATTTCTCGGCAGCCAGTGCACCTCTATTCCGGTTGCGTTGTCGACGACCTGCCGTTCGCCATCGTCGGCGATCTCTATGAAGGCCACGCCTTTGGTCTCGGCGGGCAGAGTCTCCAGCATGCGAGCCAGCGCCGGCAGGCCGGTTTCGTCGGCGCCCATGAGATACCAGGACGCCGGTCGCACCCGACGGCCGACCGGCCCCATCATGCCGATCTTCATGCCGGGCGCCGCCTGCATGGCCCAGCGGGCGCCGACGCTGTCGCCGGGGTGGATGAGGAAGTCGACCTCGATGATGCCCATTTCGACGTCGAGGGCCCGGATGGTGTAGACGCGCGCTGCTGGGCGCCTGTCGTCCGAGGGCCATGCCGGGAGGCCATTGCTGCCGAGCACGGGCCAGAGCGGATCGGGGACGTCCCTGGTCGGAAACAGCATGCGGATATGCATGCCGCCGAATTTCGCAAAACGAGAGAGATCCTCGCCGGCGAAGCGGATGCGGCGCATATGCCGCGTCAGGTCGCCGACTTGGGTGACGACCATCTCACGGAACTGCGCGAGGCGGGTTTCTTCGGCGAGATCGCCGGTCCAGACGATCTCGGGACTTTCTTCCTTGGCATATACCTCTACGGCGGTGGCCAGCAGGTCCTTGATGCGGGCCAGCCCATCGCGGTCGGCGGCGTTGGCCCGCATCACCAGCCGCTCCATGTCAAGGGACGCGTCGCCGAAGGCGAAGCGGAAGTCGAGCCGCTGCCCCTCCCGCGAGGCATCGGCATCGAAGCTCTGCAGCCTGTCGCTGATGCGGTCGATGTAATGCGGCAGGTTGCGCAGGTTCAAGCGCGCTTCGCAGGCCAGTCCGCTCACTGAAGCTTCCCTCATTCTCAACCTCCGAATCCTGCCTGTGAGCGCCACCTTGAAGGTGCGGCCCTTGCCCTGTTCCGTCGCCGCCGTCGTCGACCAGGCGCTTTGCGGGTCGGTGTAGGCGGTGTTGAAGACGTTATCGACGCTGAAATCGAGCTTGGCGTAGTCGTTGATGCGCCAGTTGGCAAAGACGTTGACCAGGTCGAAGCCGTCATCGACAACGACCGGCGCGTCGGGATTGGTGCGGCTTGTCCGGGTGATCTTGCCGACGCTGAGATATTGCGCACCGATGGTGAGCTGGTCTTCCAGCATGCGGAAGCCGACGGTCGCCGAGAAGCGGTCGAGCGGCGTGTTGTTCAGCGTCTGGCCGGAATAGACGCCGCTGACGACCTTGGCGTCGATCAGGGCGCCGGCGAGGTTCGCGAACCCCCAGCCATAGTCGTAGACGGCTTCGGCCTCGACGCCCTTCAGCCGCGCGTCGCCGATGTTGATCGCCATACGCGGCAAAACGGTGAGGTCGACGTCGATATAGTCTTCGACGGCGGTGTGGAAGACGTTGACCTTGGCACGAAACAGGTCGCCTGCGGCCAGCACATCGTCATATCTCAGATTGATCCCGGCTTCCCAGTTCTTCGCCGTTTCGGGCTGCAGAAGCAGGTTAGGCTGGTAGCTGTCGCCGCCGCCATGCACGCCGCCGCCGCGATAGACGTCCTGCAGGCCTGGTGCCCGGTAGCCTTCCGAATAGGTGCCGTAGAGCTGGAAGCCATCCAACGGCGTCACGCCGACGGTGAGGCGAGGCGACCAGCGATCGCCCGAAATCGAGGCTTCCGCCGGCGGCACGGTCTTCGTTTTGCCGTCGAGCTGGTAGCCGTCATAGCGCATGGCGGCGATGAGCTGCAGCCAGTCGCTGTAGTCGCCCTGCCATTGCAGGAAGCCGCCATAACCCTGCTGCTCGCCCGAACCGAAATGCGCGGCCTCCGACGTGGCCTCCAGATAGTAGTAGTCGAGACCGTAGGTGAGGGTATGTGCCAACTCCCAGGCGTCGAAACGCGAGGAGTTCTTCAGGTTGAAGCCGGTCGTGGCGACGTCGTAATAGCGGAAGTTGCCGATCGCCGTTGCCGGCCAGACCTGCGTCTGCTCGGCGCGCGTGCGGTTGTGGTATGCGTTGACACTGAGGTCGATCAGTTCGTTGTCGTCCGGCCTCCACATATAAGCAGCCGTGTAGGTCTGGTTGGTCGTGTCGGTGTCGTAGCGGCTCAGCGTTGGCGAGGTCGAGCCGCTCGATCCGGTGATCTGGTCATTGTAGCGCTGCAGGATCGCGCCGAGCTTGAGCTCGTGGCCGTCGGCCGGCCGCAGGGTCGCCTTCATATAGCCGCTGGTGATGCTCTCGCCGGTCCATGGCACGGCGTCGCCATTGCCATCGGTGTAGCTGTCGCGGTCGCGATAAATGAGGTTGCCGATGATGTCGGCGTCGTCGCTGAAACGGTAGGCGCCGGTGGTGCTGGTGGTGAAGCCGTCGCCATTATCCTCATAGCCCAGCTTCTCGCTCAGCGCCCAGCGCTCGTCCTGCTTGAGGAAATCGCCGGCATCCCTGGTTTCGAAGGAGACAACGCCGCCGATGCCGCCCGAGCCATAGGCGTTCGAGACCGGGCCGCGAATGACGGTCGCTTCCTTGATTAGTTCCGGCTCGACATAGAACGAGCCCGAGCCGTGGCCGACGCGCCAGTAATCCTGGCGGGCGCCGTCGAGCGTCACCACCACACGGCCATATTGTTCGAGGCCGCGAATGTTGATGGCGGTTGCCGGATCGTCGCCGTTCATCGAAGCGGCAACGCCGGGCGTGGTGCGGAACATGTCGGCGGCGGTGTCAGGCTGGATGCGTTCGAGCTCTTCCTGATCGACGGCGCTGATGGCGGCCATCGATTCGATAATCGCCGTCTTGATCATCGTCGCCGAGATGGTGATCAGGTCGAGCACGGTCGGCTCGTTCTGCCCAGTTCTAGCCTGCTGGGCGACCTTGACCGGCCGGTCGGCCTTGGCGGCGGCGCCGTTCTTCTCCGGCTTCTGCGCGGCGGCCAGCGGCGCGGCACACAGGCCGAGCGCGAAGGCGAGCGCGGTGCTCGCCATCAAGGTCTTGTTGCTTGTCTGTTTCATGCGTGCAGCCCCGGGAAAAGCAAAGATTGCTGGCGGCGGCCGTTGGCCCTGGCTGGCATGATGGAGAAGCCTCGACACACGGCCGGGCAGGGGTACTTATTAAAACATGATGATAGTAGTCAACTTAATTTTACGCCGAATGCGATCGGAGATTCTCAGTTGGACTGTCGAGTTTTGCCGCCAAACATTTCGCCCGAGCGTCCTGATTTCCAAAGAACACCAGGTCTCACTTGCACGACTGGTTCAGATCTCCGGAATGCTTTCCCTGAAGATCACCTGCAGCCTTGGCTGGTGCAATTCGTAAGGCAAGCCCCTGACCGCATGGCTCAAGGTGTTGAGCGCCTCGCGGGCTTCGACGCGCGGGTTCTGGTCGATGACCGCGTCCAGCGTGCCGTCGAGCAGAAGCTCCTTGGTGCCTTCCGTCACCTCATGGCCGAGAAAGACCGTCGACAGCGCGCGCCCGCGCTCCTTGAGGGCGCGGGCGATGCCGGTGTTGCCGGCGCCGACATTGTAGATGGCGGCCAGGTCCGGGTGCCGGTCCAGCAGGGCGGAGGCCTCCGAATAGGCCTTCTCCCGGTCGTCGAGCATCTCGCGCATCTCGACGATCTGCAGATTGGGCGATTCTTCCGCCAGTATGTGGCGGAAGCCCATCTCGCGCTCTTCGTGGCCGCGGTAGGAGAGCGAACCTGCGAACAGCGCGACCTTGCCCGGACGCCCGGCACCCATGAAGCGGTTGAGCAGATAGCCGGCGAGCCGGCCGGCGGCGCGGTTGTCGATGCCGATATAGGCAACCCTCGGCACATGCAGGATGTCGGAAGCGATGGTGACGACCTTGACGCCGCTGGCCGAAAGCGAGCGGATCGCCTCGCGGACCGTCGGATGGTCGAGCGCGATCACACCGACGCCCTGCGTCTGCCCGTGCAGTTCCTGCAGCAGACGCGCAAGCCGGTCCGGATTGAAGCCTTCGATAGTAGCGACACGGACGTCGAGGTCGGGCCGCGCCTGCGCCTGCGCCTCGATCTGGCGGTGCAGCATCTTGATGAAGGAATTGGTGCCGGCGGGCAGGGCGAAATCCAGCCGTATGACCTCGCCAGTAACCGCGTTGAGCGAGCTCGGATTATTCGAATTTTCAGCGATATAGCCAAGCCGCTGTGCCGTTTCGAGCACGACCTCACGGGTGCGCGCCCTGACCCCGGCGCGGTTGTTGAGCACACGGTCGACCGTGGCGGCCGAAACGCCGGCCTCCCGGGCTATGTCTGTCAGGGTGGACCGCACTGTCGATCACCTCATTCCAAAACGCGCCAGGGGCGCATCGAGATCACGCATTTCATGGGTCCACCGTCGGAGAGCGGCTTCATCGCCGTCCGCGATTCTGATGGGAAATGATGTAACCGGCCTTGGCCGATGCGCAAGCCGTTGCGCTACACCAGAGTGCCCAAGCAGACCAAAGCGGGGAGGTGGGCAGCCGGGCTCCCTCAAATTCAAGCACCGGCTTCAGTATGAGAGCCCTTACAAACGCCATTCTTCCCCTCCCGTGAGATGTTATGATGTATTTTGATTATTTATGATGTTGACAGGCTTCGTATAGTGCCGTCAATATCCATCATAAGGGCCGTGGAGGAAACAAGGCCCTGAGGGAGGAGTTCCAATGTCGAATTTGGTCCGCGTGTCGCGGCGCCGTTTGCTGGCGTCCGGTGGAAAGGCGGCAGTCCTTGTTGCCGCCGCAGGTATTGCACCGAAATTCATTCGCCCGAGCCGTGCCTATGCGGCCGATGCCCTGGCGCCCGGCATGATCGGTGGCCCGACGGGTTTCGACGGTTCGGAGCGCTATCAATATGGTGCCGATACGCCGGAGGGCCGCGCCATCGAGGCGGCCAAGGCGATGAAGGGCGCCGGCAAGGCGCCGGCCAAGATCGTACTTGGCCTGTCCGACGGCTCGATCGGCCAGTTGACCCAGCCGTTTCCGGCCGGCGCGCCGTCGATCAAGGATCTCTGGGAGAAGGAAACCGGCATTCCGTTGGAAATCGTCGGTGTGCCCAACGGCCAGGAATTCACCAAGACGATGCAGGACATCTCCACCAAGGGTGGGGCGTATGACATCTACGCGGTCGAATGGAACCGTCTTGGCGACCTCGCCGAAACCGGCGGCATCCTCAAGCTCGACGACTTCGTCGCGCAATACAAGCCGGAATGGGACGATCCCGAGCGCGGCTATGTCGACGGCGCCAAGGGCGTCTCGCTGCTCAACCAGTATCGCGGCTCGACCTACGGCGTGTCGCTGGATGGCGATTTCCAGACCTGGGTCTACCGCACCGATCTGTTCGGCGACGCAGCCGAGAAGAAGGCTTTCTCCGACAAATACGGCTATGAACTGGCGGCGCCGAAGACCTGGAAGCAGCATGACGAGATCGCGGCTTTCTTCCAGCGCCCGGACAAGGGCCTGTTCGGCTCGACCGATCTGCGCAACCAGGGCTGGGGCTACACCAACTGGTATCAGCGTTATGTCTCAATGGCTTCGCCCAATCAGTTCTTGTTCGACGATACCGGCAAGCCGCTGATCAATTCGGAGCAAGGTATCGCGGCGACCAGCGAGTACATCGCGTCGCTTTCGCACCATTCGCCGGATGCGATCTCCTGGGGCTGGCCGGAGCAGTACGGCAATTTCGCCAAGGGCGGCGCGGCCATGACCTGCGCCTTCTCCAATCTGCCGAAATTCCTCGACAATGCCGGCAACAAGGATTCAGCTGTCACCGGCAAGATCGGCTCGATGCTGCCGCCCGGCCGCGAAATCGACGGCAAGCTGGTCAGCCGGTCGGTGCTGTGGCTCAATCTGTCGGCGTCGGTGTCCTCGCAAGCCAAGAATCCGGAGGCCTGCTACCTGTTCCTGCAGTGGCTGGGCTCAAGCCGCATCTACGCCTGGATGACTGCCAATCCGGGCGGCTACTTCGATCCGTTCCGGCTATCGGATTTCTCGGATCCGCTGGTTCGCCAGACCTATCACGCCTACCACATGGACGTGGTGCGAGAGACGGTCGCCCGCACCGTGCCCACAATCAACTATCCCGGCGCTACCGCCTTCCACAACGCGCTGGACGAGAACCTCGTCGCCGCGCTGACCAAGGCCAAGACAGCCGAGCAGGCGATGGCCGACACCGAGGCCGAGTGGAAGAAGATTGCCCGCCGCACCGGCGAGGAGAAGCTTCTCGAAGCCATCAAGACCAACAAGGAGGCCTGGCCGACCGTCCTCGATCCGATCGCCTGATCCTTCCAGGATCCTACCAAGAAGGGGAGGAGCGGTCGCTCTTCCCCTCGGCAACGAAGGGCCCAGCAAAGCCGCAAGATGAAGCGTTCAGTTCCTTTCGAGATATTCCGCTATGCCGCGATCCTTGCGGCGATGGCGGTGACGCTGGTGCCGATCCTGTGGATGGTGTCGATGGCGTTCAAGCCGATCGCCGAATGGTCGGCGACCGGCGCCGACCTGACATGGTGGCCGAAGAACCCGACACTCAGCAATTTCCGCTTCGTCTTCGGTGAATCGACCAACAATCTGATCGTCGCCCTCGACCGCACAGCTTTGAAGCCGATCCTGTCGTCGCTGCTGTCGGCCACATTCGGTACGGCAATCGCCATGTCGGCGGGCACCGCGGCGGCCTACGGGCTGTCGCGCTTCGGCTCGGGCCAGAACCTGCCGCTGGCGCTGATCCAGCTTCGCCTGTTTCCGCCGATGGCGGTCATGACCCCGGTGATGATCATGTGGGCCTTCCTCAACTTCACCGACAGCTGGTGGGGGCTGTCGTTGATCTACGGCATCGTCACGCTGCCTTTCGCCTTCTGGCTGATGAAGACCTTCTTCGACGACATGCCGCGCGAGATCGAGGAGGCGGCGCTGGTCGAGGGCTGCTCGCGGTGGCGCGTCTTCACGCGCATCACGCTGCCGATGATGCGCGCGCCGCTGGCCAGTGCCGCGCTGTTCGTCTTCATTCTCAACTGGTCGGACTATCTGATTGCGCTGCTTCTGACGACGCGCGAATGGGTGACGGTCCCTGTCTACATGGCCTCGCTGTCCTCCTCGATGACCGGCCAACTCTACGGCGCCAAGGCGGCGCTCGGCCTGATAGCCGCAGTGCCGCCTGTCATCATGGGCATCGCCATCCAGCGCCATCTGGTGCGCGGACTGACCTTCGGGGCGCTCAAGCAATGAGCGCGGTGACTGCGACGATTTCGGAGGGCGACATGCAAGCCTCCAAAGCGGCGTCGGTGCTGCCGGACGAGGGCGCAAAGCTCGGATTCCGGCTGACGCTGCCGGCGCAGATCCTGGTGCTGTTCATCGCCGTCTTCCCGCTCCTGATGCAGCTCTACATCAGCCTGACCGACTGGTCGCCGCTGTCGGGCACCGGCTGGTGGAACGCCTGGTCGATGTGGAACAGTTTCGCCAACTACACCGACCTTGCCGCCGATGCGCGCTTCTGGAGTGCGCTGAAGCGCACGGCCATCGTCATGATCGTCTGCGTGCCGGCGGAGTTCCTGCTCGGCTTGGCGCTCGCGACACTGTTTGCCGACGAGTTCCCCGGCAAGCGGATCTTCTACTCGATCCTCTTGATGCCGATGATGGTGGTGCCGGCGGTGGCCGGCTACATGTTCTTCATGCTGTTTCAGTCGGGCGGCCCGGTCAACGACATCCTGTCGGCGATCTCAGGCTTTCCCGTCACCATCGCCTGGCTGTCGGACCCGACGCTGGCGCTCATCGCCGTCATGGTCGCCGATATCTGGCAGTGGACGCCGCTGATGTTCCTGATCCTGCTTGCCGGCCTGGTCGGCGTGCCTGAGGACCAGATCAAGGCGGCGACGCTGCTCGGTGCCAACCCTTGGCAGCGATTCATCACCATCGTGCTGCCGAAGATGAAGACGATCATCATCATCGCGCTGGCGATCAGGGTGATCGAGAACTTCAAGATCTTCGACACGCTCTACATCATGACCGGCGGCGGTCCTGGCGTCGCTACCGAAACCATCTCCGTTTACATCTACAAGCTCACCACCCAGGACCTGATCTGGGGCTATGTGGCGGCAATCGCGCTGGCCATATTGATCGTGCTGTCCATCGCCGCGGTGTTTGCCATGAAACGCATGGCTCGGGTACGCGAGGTGGCGGCCTGATGAGCACCATCCATCTGCAGAACCTGGTCAAGAAATTTGGCGATTTCACCGCGCTGAAGACGATGGATCTGGCCATTGCCGATGGCGAGTTCATGGCGCTGCTGGGGCCGTCCGGCTGCGGCAAGTCGACGACGATGAACATGATCGCCGGCATGGAAGAGCCGACCAGCGGCAAGATCCTGTTCGGCGAGCGCGACATGGCCGGCGTGCCGATGGGGCGGCGCGGCGTCGGCTTCGTCTTCCAGAACTATGCGATCTTCACTCATATGAGCGTGCGGCAGAACCTCGCCTACGGGCCGAAAATGCGCGGCGCACCAAAGGCCGAGATCGGCCGCCGTGTCGGCGCCATTGCCGAGATGCTGCAACTGACGCCGCTGCTCGACCGCAAGGCGGACAGGCTGTCGGTCAACATATTGCAGCGAGTGGCGATCGGCCGTTCGGCGATCATGGAGCCGGCGATCTTCCTGCTCGACGAGCCGCTTTCCAATGTCGATGCCGCATTCCGGGCGGTGATGCGGACCGAACTGAAGCAGTTGCAGCGGCAGTTCCGGCAGACCATGGTCTACGTCACCCACGACCAGCTCGAAGCGATGACCATGGCCGACCGCATCGCGGTGATGGACCATGGCGTGCTGCAGCAAGTCGGCACGCCGCTGGAAGTCTACAACGATCCGGCCAATGTCTTCGTCGCCCGCTTCATCGGCGCGCCGGGCATGAACCTGCTCAAGGGCTGGCCGGCGGAAAGCGACCGTGGCCTGGTCGTCGATCTCGGCCCACTCGGCGTGACACCGCCGCTGCCGGTCGAGATCGCCAATGCCGTACGCAGGATGCGCGGCGAGGTGTTTTATGGCTTTCGACCGGAGCAGGTGACGCTGGCTGAAGACGGCCGTGGCCTGTCCATGCCGGTGAGTTTCGTCGAGCGGATCGGCGCGCGCACCATCATCCACCTTGGCGACGGCGAGACTGCGGTGAAGGCGGTGTTCGACAATGATGTCGGGCTGGCGATCGGGCAGACAGCCGTCGTCGCACCTGCGGTGGAGGCGGTGCGCGTCTTCGACGCCGTCACCGGCCTTGCCTTGAGAGCGGGCTGAGACCATGGCCAATATCGCCTTCCGCAATGTGACCAAACGCTACGGCAACACGCTCGCCGTCGACGACGCCTCGTTCACTGTCAACGACAATGAGTTCTTCTGCTTCTTCGGGCCGCCGCTGTCGGGCAAGTCGACGATACTGCGTCTGGTGCTCGGGCTGGAAACCCCGGACGCGGGCGAGATCCTGATCGGCGGAAAGCCGGTCAACACGGTGTCGCCGGCCGAGCGCAACGTCGCCATGGTGTTCCAGAATTTGGCGCTGTTTCCGCATATGAGCGCGCGCGCCAACATCCGCTTTCCGCTGGTCGAACGCCGGGTCGCCGAAGCCGAGATCGAAAAGCGCGTCGCCGACGTCGCGGCCAAGCTGCATATCGGCCATATCCTGCACAAGCCGCCGGCACAGCTTTCAGGCGGCGAGCGGCAGCGCGTGGCGATCGCCCGTGCGCTGGTGCGCGACCCGGCCGCCTATCTGATGGACGACCCGATTTCGGCGCTCGACGCCCGGCTGCGCGAGGAAACGCGGGTCGAGCTGAAGCGCATCCAGCGCGAGCTCGGCAAGACGCTGATCTATGTCACGCACGACCAGGAAGAAGCGATGTCGGTCGCCGACCGAATGGCCATTCTGGAGAACGGCAAGATCAGGCAGATCGGCGCGCCGGCCGAGATCTATGACCGGCCAGCCAGCACCTATGTGGCGCGGCTGCTCGGGTCGCCGATGATGAACATATTGAAGTCGGTGCACGGCGCCGAAGGCGTGGAGGCGGCGGAAGGCACGATCCGCATCGCGGATACCGGCGCCCCGGCCGATGCCGTGGAAATTGGACTCAGGCCGGAAGACATCAAGGTCAAGGCCTGGTCGGAGGGGGGCGCGGGCCGCCCGGCGCGAGTGTTCGAGGTCGAGCCGCTCGGCGGCTACACCGTTGTGACGCTCGCCGCCGGGCAGGCGCGTCTGCGGGCGCTGTTGCGCGGCCAGCCAGACATCAGGCCGGACGCGATGGTGGCGATATCCTGCGAGCCCGGCAGGGTGCATTATTTCGGACAGAGCGGGGGAGCGCTGGCAAGATGACGGCGGCGGCAAGGAACGAGCTTCGGGAGGAACATATGGCAAGCCAAGAAATGGCGGGCAACGGCTTCGAGCCGGACGTTAAAGTCCGCACCAGGGAATACAGGATCGGCTGCGTCGGCGCCGGCATGATCATGGCCGAATGTCACCTTGCCGCCTATAAGGAAGCCGGTTTCCCCGTGGCGGCGATTGCCTCGCGGACCAAGGCCAGCGCCGAGAAGGTCGCCAAACGCTGGGATATCCCAACCGTCCACGACACGCCGGAACAGCTCATCGAGGACAAGAACGTCGAGATCATCGACCTTGCCTTTCCGCCCGACCAGCAGCCGGCGCTGATCCGCCATGCGCTGAAGCAAGCACATATCAAGGCGATCCTGGCGCAGAAGCCATTGGCGCTGTCCCTTGAAGAGGCCGTCAAACTCCGCGACGAGGCGGCCAAGGCCGACAAGATCCTCTCGGTCAACCAGAACATGCGTTACGACCAGTCGATGCGCGTCTTGAAGCAGATCATCGATAGCGGCGCGCTCGGCGACATCGTTTTCGCCCAGATCGACATGCATGCGATCCCGCACTGGCAGAGCTTCCTCGAGGACTATGACCGGCTGACGCTCGCCAATATGAGCGTCCATCATCTCGACGTACTGCGGTTCCTGTTCGGCGATCCCCTGGAGATCACCACCCTGACCCGCAAGGACCCGCGCACCCGCTTCGACCATTCGGACGGCATCACCGTGTCGACGATCAAGTTCCCGTCGGGCGTGCTTGCCGTATCGCTTGAGGATGTCTGGTCCGGTCCGCGCCAGGAGGACTACAAGGACGACCAGCACATCAATTGGCGCGTCGACGGCACCAAGGGCGTCGCCAAGGGCACCATCGGCTGGCCGACTGGCGCTGCCTCGACGCTGACCTATGCCTCGACCGAGACTACCGGTGGTGAATGGGTGACACCCAGCTGGGACACGATGTGGTTCCCGCATGCTTTTATCGGCGTCATGGAGCAGCTCCAGCACGCGGTCAAGACGGGCGAGCCGCCGGCGCTGTCGGTCGCCGACAACGTCAAGACTATGGCGCTGGTCGAAGCCGGCTATCGTTCGATCGACAAGGGCCGGACAGTCAAACTTTCCGAAATATCAACTGACTGAATCACTTACAGGGAGGACTTCACACCATGATGCAGGCAGGTATTTTCACGGGTTATTTCCCGTATGGCCTCAAGGAGACCGCGCAGAAGATCCGTGCGCTCGATTTCAACACCGTGCAGCTCGACCTGCATTTCAGGGATATCGACCTTTCCGCCGGACAGATCACCAAGGACAAGGCCAAGACTGTCCGCGATACGTTCCGCGACCACAATCTGCCGATCTGCTGCGTATCGGGCTACACCAACATCATCCATCCGGATATGGGCGAGCGCGAGAGGCGCGTCGGCTATTTGAAGGAGATCATCCGCAACGCACGCCATTTCGGCACCCCTTACGTGATCTCGGAAACCGGTACCTACAACACCGAGTCCGACTGGGTGCATCACCCGAAGAACAAGACCGAGGAAGGTTTTGAGGAATGCCGCAAGGTCATCGCCGACCTTGCCCAGACCGCCTATGACCACGGCGCGGTCTTCCTGCTCGAGACCTATGTCAACAATGTCGTCGGCTCGGTCGAGGAGACGGTGAGGATGTTCGCGCAGGTCGACCACCCAGGCCTCGGCCTGCTGATGGACCCGACCAACTATTTCGAAACGCACAACATCGACAGGATGGACCAGATCCTGAACCAGGTGTTCGACACGCTGACCGACAAGATCAAGATAGCCCACGCCAAGGACGTCAAACGCTCAGGCGGCGACAAGTCGGAGAAGCACGCCGACATCGGCGACGAGGACGCGCTGGAGAGCCACACTTTCCGCGGCGTCGGCGAGATCGAGCTGCCGGCGCCCGGTCTCGGTTCGCTGAACTACGACCTCTATCTCAAGCGGCTGGCCGAAAAGCACCCGAACATCCCGGTCATCATCGAGCATCTTTCGGAAGACGACGTGCCGCGCGCCAAGAAATTCCTCGACGGGAAATTCCGCGCCAACGGACTGTGATGGCGCGGTTCGGCTACGAAACAAGGGAGGAAGAGAAATGTTGAAATTCGCGTTGAAAATCGCTGCCGCGGCGACCGTTCTCGCCGGTGTGGCGCTGGGTACGCCGGCGCTGGCGCAGGACGCTCAGAAGACGTTCTACCTGCTGTCGCATGGCGGCCCGTCGGATGCCTTCTGGATCGACTGGAATGCCGGCGCCACCAAGGCCTGCGACCAGCTCAAGGTGACCTGCAAGATCTCGTTCAGCGGTGGCGACATGGCGGCGCAGAAGGAGGCCTTCAACTCGGCACTCGCCGCCAAGCCGGACGGCATCGCCACGACCTCGGCGCAGCCCGGCCTGTGGACCGAGGAGGTCAAGGCAGCCAAGGCGGCCGGTATCCCGATCGTGTTCTTCAACACCGACGATCCGGCAACCGGCCGGCAGGCCTATGTCGGCGCCGATCTCAAGGAGGCCGGTGTCATCTGGGCGAAATATCTGGTCGACCACAAGATGGTGAAGCAGGGCGACAAAGTGTTCCTGCCGGTCGAAGTGCCGGGCGCCAGCTACCAGCAGCTCGAGACCGAAGGCATAGCCAGCGTCTTCGATCCGCTCGGCATCAAATATGATGTGGTCGATTGCGGCACCGATCCGGCCGGCATCATCGCCAAGATGACCGACTACATGGTCGCCAACAACCCGCCGGCAATCATCGCGCTCGGCGATTCCGTCGCGGCCAGCGTCAAGCGGGTGTTCGACGGCGCCGGCGTGCCGGCCGGCAAGATCCCGGTCGTCGGCTGGGGCAATTCGAAGGAAACGGCCGAGTCAGTGAAGTCTGGGTTCATCAACGCGGCTGCCTGGCAGTTCCCATCGGCGCAGGGCTTCATGCCGGTGGCGCTGCTCGGGTTGGCCGCCGCTGGCGAACCGATCGGCTACGACATCCACACGTTCAGCCTCTACGACGCGTCGAGCGTCGAACCGATCCTGAAACTCTACAACAAGTGATTGGAACTGACGCTCGCCGCGCAGGCGGCGGGCGTCACCCTGAGATATGGTCGAAACAGTCATGACAATTGCCGCAGAAGAGGAAATGCCGCGTGCCAAACGCAGGTCGAGCCTGATGCGCTCGCCACAGTTCTCTTCGCTCGTCATCCTGATTGTCCTGCTGGCGGTGTTCGCGATCGCCGACGCCAATTTCCTGTCGCCGCTCAACATCTCCAACATGATGGCGTTCCTGCCCGAGCTCGGCATCATCGCCCTCGGCATGACGCTGCTTCTGACGGCGGGCGAGTTCGACCTTTCGGTCGGTGCCGTGTTCGGGCTAGCGCCGGTCGTGGTCATGCTGCTGGTGCAGAACGGCGGCTTTGATATTGGCGTCGCGCTGTTGGCCGGCCTGCTGCTCTGCATAGCGATCGGGGCGATCAACGGCCTGATCGTCACCAAGATCGGCATCTCGTCCTTCCTGGTGACACTGTCGATGTTGCTCGTCGTGCGTGGGGCAGCGCTTTACATCACCCAAGGCTTTCCGCTGAAATCCTGGAACCAGCCAGGCTTCTTCGTGACGCTGCTGGCCGGCAGCTTCAATATCGGAACGTTCCGTTTCTATACCTCGCTGTGGTGGTTCATCGGCCTGTCGCTACTGGCGATCTATGTGCTGCACTACGCCAAGCTCGGCAACTGGATCAGCGCTATCGGCTCGAACCGTAACGCCGCCGTAGCGCGCGGCGTGCCGGCCGATGCGGTCAAGATCTGGCTGTTCATCCTCACCTCGGTGCTGGCCGGTCTCGCCGGCATGATCAGCGCCTTCCGCATCTCTGCCGCCTCGCCGGTGGCCGGCACCGGCTACGAGCTCGAAGTGATCGCCATGGTGGTGGTTGGCGGCACCGCGCTGACCGGTGGACGCGGCACCATTTTAGGCACCATCGTCGGCGCGCTGATGCTGCGCAGCATCCGCAACGGCATCGTGCTGATCGGCGTGCCTGGGCTCGCCTACAACATCTTCGTCGGGGTCATCATCCTTGCCATGCTCATCCTGCACGCTTTGCTGCAGAAGAACGCCGCCAGGAGCTGATCATGGAAGTGCTTCGGCTGCAGAATTTGCAAAAATCCTTCGGCAGCGTCCGCGCCCTGAAGAACGCGTCCTTCGCGCTCAAGGAGGGCGAAGTGGTGGCCTTGCTCGGCGACAACGGCGCCGGGAAATCGACGCTGATCAAGGCGATCTCGGGCGTGTTTCCGGTCGATCGCGGCGAGATCTATGTGCGCGGCCAGAAGGTCTCCATCCGCTCGACGCGCGACGCGATGGATCTCGGCATCGAGACCATCCACCAGGACACCTCGCTGGCGCCCGACCTCAGCATCGCGCGCAATCTTTTCCTCGGCCGCGAGCCGGTCAATCTCAAATGGCTGGGCGTGTTCGCGCCGCTCGATCTTGCCAAATTGCGCGATGCCGCCTCGGCGCTTTTGAAGCGCGTCGGCATCTCGAAGAAACTCGACGCCGATGCACTGGTCAGCACGCTGTCGGGCGGCGAGCGCCAATCGATCGCCATTTCGCGTGCCATGCAATTTGCCGCCAAGGTCATCATCCTCGACGAGCCGACCAACAATCTCGGCGTCGAGGAAACGCACGGTGTGCTGCGCTTCGTCAAGGAAGTGCGCGACGCCGGTCACTCGGTGCTTTTGATCACCCACAACATCCATCACGTCTTCCAGGTCGCCGATCGCATCATCGTCATGCGCCGCGGCGAGATCGTCGCCGAGCAGACGGTCGCCGACACCGATCTGCTGACCGTGGAAAGCATCATCACCGGTGCCGACATGTCGGCCCTGCTCAAGGAGACGAGAGCGAAGTGAAGGACGGGAGCAAAGTGAAAGAACTGGCCGTCACATGGTAGAGCTTTACGGCAAGACGCTGTCGCGCCGGCAGGTCTCGGAACGCTCGGGCATGCTGTCGCAGTTCGCCGGCGTGCGGCTGATGACGCTTGGCGACGGCATCGAGCGCGGCATCCGCATGCTCGAATTCCGCACCGGCTCCGGCCTGCGCTTCACCGCGCTGGTCGACCGGGCGCTCGATATCGCCGATTGCGACTTCAGGGGCCAGGCGATCGGCTGGCACTCGCCGAGCGGTTTTCGCCATCCCGGCCTGCACGAATATGAAGGCGAGGAGGGATTGGCGTGGGCGCGGTCGTTTTCCGGCCTTCTGCTGACCTGCGGCCTCGACCATATATTGTTCATGAACGAAGTACCGGCCGATACCTACAACTACCCGCCGAAGAAGACGGTGCGCCATTCGCTGCACGGCCGTGTCAGCACCATTCCGGCGCGGCTGACCGGCTATGGCGAGACCTGGGACGGCGACCGCTGCCTGTTGTGGGCCGAAGGCATCGTCCAGCAATCGACTGTATTCGGCGAGGATCTGCACCTGCTGCGGCGGATCGAGGCCGATGTCGGCGGCAACGAGATCCGGCTTTCGGACCGTGTCGTCAATCACGGTTTCAACCGTACGCCGCATATGTATTTCTACCACATCAATGTCAGTCATCCGGTGCTCGACGAGGGATCGCGCTACCTGGCGCCGATCCGCGACGTCGTCTGGGCCGGGCATGCCGGCGAGCGCTATGAAGCGCAGAAGGTCGGCTACCGCACGGTGCCGGCGCCGCAACCGGGATTCAAGGAACAGGTCTGGCAGCATGAACTCGGCGCCGACAGCACCGGCGAAGTCCCGGTGGCGGTGGTCAACGACAGGCTCGGCCTCGGCTTCGAGGTGGTCACGCGCAAGGGCCAGTTGCCTTGCGCCTATCAATGGCAGAATTTCCAGGCCGGGCAGTACGCGCTGGGCATCGAGCCGTCGACGCATCATGTGCTGGGCAATCTGGCGGCGCGCGAACGCGGCGAGATGATCTGGCTGGAGCATGGCGAGAGCCGCTCCTACGATGCGGCGTTCCGGGTCCTCGACGGCGCCGGCGAGATCGCCGCCGCCGAAAGCCGGATCGCTGCAATCGCCAGGCAGCCGCAGCAGGATTATCCCCAGCCGTCGGGCCGTTTTCCTGTTCTTGGAGGCAGGTCGTGATAATGGCGAAGACGATACGGGACACCAGTTGGGAGGCTGGTTCCGGCCGGAGCGGGGAGGGTTCGCGGCCGATCGGGAATTGGAGGTCACAATGGCTGGCACGGTAAAGCGCGATTACAGCCTGGTCGGCGAAAGCACGCGCAGGGCGATCGAGACGGGACTGGCCTCGGCGGAGTGGTACCACACGGATGTCCCCCGCAAGGCGATCAAGGAGTTGATGCAGCGCTCAGACGGTCCGGCGATCCGCGACACGATCATCTGGATCGTCGCCATCCTCGGCTCCGCCGCCGGCGCCATCTATTTCTGGGGTACCTGGTGGTGCGTGCCGTTCTTCTTCGTCTACGGCGTGCTCTACGGCTCGTCCAGCGACTCGCGCTGGCACGAATGCGGCCATGGCACTGCCTTCCGCACGCGCTGGATGAACGATGTCGTCTACCAGGTCGCCAGCTTCATGCTGATGCGCAACCCGGTGACCTGGCGCTGGAGCCATGCCCGCCACCACACCGACACCATCATCGTCGGCCGCGACGCCGAGATCGCCGTGATGCGCCCGCCGGACCTTTTGCGTGCGGCGCTGGCTTTCACCGGCATCCTCGATTTTCGCTATTCGCTTCCGGCACTGGTACGCCAGGCGTTCGGCAAGCTGACGCCCGACGAGAAAAGCTACGTTCCCGAGATGGAACAGCACAAGGCCGTCATCGCGGCGCGCTGGCATATTGCCATCTACATCGCCACGATAGCACTCGCCCTCTACCTGCAGTCGTGGGTGCCGGTGGTGCTTATCGGCGTGCCGCGCCTTTACGGCACCTGGCACATGGTGATGACCGGCCTGCTGCAGCACATCGGTCTGGCCGACAATGTCGTCGATCACCGGCTCAACACCCGTACCGTGTACATGAACCCGATCAGCCGGTTCATCTACTGGAACATGAACTACCACGTCGAGCACCACATGTTTCCGATGGTGCCTTATCACGCGCTGCCCAGGCTGCATGAACTGATCAAGCACGATCTGCCGGAGCCGAACCCGTCGATATGGCATGCCTATCGCGAGGTCTGGCCTGTCCTGCTCAGGCAGCTCAAATACGAGGATTATTTCCTCAAGCGCGAACTGCCGCCAACCGCACGGCCCTATCGTGGCGAATTCCACGAAGTGAACATGTCGGCAGCGGCTGAGTAGGTACTGCGCACCAGCGCAACGCAGAAATTTCAGGAGAGATAGAGATGGCCGATTGGGTCGAAGCGTGCGCCGTGGACGATGTCGAAGAGGAAGATGTCATCCGCTTCGACCATGGCGGCCGCACCTTCGCGATCTACCGTTCGCCGGACGATGAATTCTTCGCCACCGATGGGTTTTGTACGCATGAGAAGGCGCATCTGGCCGATGGGCTTGTGATGGACGACATCATCGAATGCCCCAAGCACAATGGCCGCTTCAATTATAAGACCGGGCAGGCGAAGGGCGCTCCCGTTTGCGTCAATCTCGCGACCTATCCAGTCAAGGTGGAAGCTGGCAAGGTGATGATCCAGATCGCCTGACCGGCCTTCTGTCACGTAGCAAAGGGAACCAAAATCCATGAGCCGGAAAAGACCGACCGTCGCAGACCTGCGTGCCATGAAGGGCAAGCGGCAGCTGACCATGCTGCGCGTGCTGACGATGGACGAGGCCGAGGCCGCCGAACGCGCCGGCGTCGATATCGTCTCGGTGCCGCCGGAGTTGGTGCTCAATCCGCAATACCGCGATGCGGCACCCAGCCTGTTCACCATGCCGGGCGAGAATTTCTTCGAAATCGGCACCGCCGATGATTTCGTCCGCTGGGCGTTCCGGCTCTACAAGGCCAGCGCCGATGCGGTCTATTGCAGCGCCGGGTACGCCACCATCAAGCGGATGGCCGACGATGCCATTCCGGTGATCGGCCATGTCGGCCTCATCCCGTCACGCGCCACCTGGACGGGCGGCTTCAAGGCTGTCGGCAAGACCGCCGATACCGCCATGCAGGTGTTCGAGGCGGTGAAGCAACTGGAGGCCGCCGGCGCGATCGGCGCCGAGATCGAGGTGGTGCCGGTCGAGGTGGCCAAGGCGATTTCGGAACGCACGTCGCTGATCATGCTGTCGATGGGAGCGGGCACCGGCTGTGACGCGCAGTATCTGTTCGCCGACGACATCCTCGGCCAGAACCGTGGCCACATGCCGCGCCATTCCAAGGTCTATCGCAATTTCGCCGCCGAATACGATCGCCTGCAGGCCGAACGAATCGCTGCCTTCTCCGAATATGTCGCCGATGTGAACAGCCTGGCCTATCCCGAAGACAGGCACGTCGTGCACATGGACCCGGACCAGCTCAGCCTGTTCCTGGAGAAGATCGAAGCCGCATAAGACGCCCCGGCAGCGGCACAAAGCATCATCGCGGATCGTGAAAGGCCGGTTCGGCGCCAGGGCCGGGTCATCGCATGGCCGGCTGCGATGCCACACGAAAGTTTGTTGAACCAGGTCTGGACGGCACCGGCCAGATACTGTTGAAACCGGTGGGTCATCGGTTTGCCGGATAATTGTGCGGTTGCCGATGGAGCGGGTGAAAATTCCCCTTCGGGCAGTTCTGTGCATGACCGCCATTCCCGAAAACAAAGCCTTGCCCGAAACCGCGCCGGCGGCGCGGCAAGCCCGGCGGGTGGCGCTGATCGTCGCCGTCGCCTTCTTCATGCAGCTTCTGGATTCGACCATCATCTCGACATCGCTGCCGCAGATGGGAGAATCCTTCGGCGTGCCGGCGGTGGCGATGAGCATCGGCATCACCGTTTATATGCTGACCATGGCGGTATTCGTGCCGCTGTCCGGCTGGCTCGCCGACCGTTTTGGCGCGCGCAACATCTTCC
Source organism: Mesorhizobium sp. M0437 (assembly GCF_040321335.1). Classification (NCBI taxonomy): domain Bacteria; kingdom Pseudomonadati; phylum Pseudomonadota; class Alphaproteobacteria; order Hyphomicrobiales; family Phyllobacteriaceae; genus Mesorhizobium; species Mesorhizobium sp. M0437. The sequence goes on along the minus strand of NZ_JAMYRK010000045.1, from coordinate 8,712 downwards.
TCGTGGCGATCGCCCTGTTCACATTGGCCTCGCTCGTTTGCGGCATCTCACAGAATCTGGCCGAGTTCGTCGCCGCACGCGCGGTTCAGGGCCTGGGCAGCGCGCTGATGACGCCGGTCGGCCGCATCCTGGTGCTGCGCAACGCGCCGAAATCCGAGCTTCTCAACGCCACGGCGCTGATCACCTGGCCGGCGCTGTTTGCGCCGGTGGTCGGGCCGGTGCTTGGCGGCTTCATCACCACCTATCTCTCCTGGCACTGGAATTTCTTCATCAACATCCCGCTTGGCGTTGCCGGTTTGGCACTGGTCGCCCGCTTCATTCCCGGCGACCGCGAAGCTGGGGCCAAGCCCCTCGACTGGCCGGGCTTCCTGCTGACCTCGGTGGGGCTCGCCGCGATGCTCTATGGCCTCGAGCGCATCGCGCATCCGGAAGAGGGTGTGTTGCCGACCGTGGCACTGCTCGGCACGGGCATTTTGGTCGGCTGGCTGGCGGTGCGGCATCTGCGACGCGCCAACCATCCGCTGCTCGATCTCACAGCTTTCAAGGTGCAGACCTTCGCCATCTCGACGCTGTCGGCCGGCACGATTTTCCGGATCGCCATCAACGCCACGCCGTTCCTGCTGCCGCTTTTGTTCCAGGTCGGCTTCGGCCTGAGCCCGGTCGATGCGGGCATGATGATCCTGGCCTATTTCCTCGGCAATCTCGGCATGAAGGCGGTGACGACGCCGACGCTGAGGCGCTTCGGCTTCCGTTCGGTGCTGATCGTCAACGGGGTGATCGCCTCCTTGTCGATCATGGCCTGCGCGGCGCTTTCGCCGCAGACGCCGCAAGCGTTGGTGGTGGCGCTGATGCTGATCGCCGGACTGTCGCGCTCGATGCAGTTCACCGCGCTGAACACGCTGGCCTTCGCCGATGTGGCCTCACCGCAGCGCAGCTCGGCGGCGACGTTGTCCAGCATGCTGCAGCAGGTGGCGATGCTGTTCGGCGTAGCGGTCGCCGCGGCACTGCTCAACCTGTCGCAGATCGCCAGGGGCGCTGCGGCGCTCGATCTCGTCGACTTCCGACTCGCCTTCGTGGCGATCGGCGCAATCGGGCTCGTCGCCTCGTGTCGCTTCCTGGCGTTGCCGAAGGCTGCCGGCGCCGAGGTCTCGGGCCATGTTTTGCGGATTTGACGCAGGAATCCAGCGGCAATCGCGGACATAAATTATGCCTGCTTCGCTCGTTCCGGAGCAAACCTTTGCCGGCGGTCCGATCGGCGCGATCAATTGCAAAACAGCTTGAGTTCCCGGCATTGCGCCAGCCTCGCCAATCGGTGCATCCAAGCGCGGAATTTCGTCGCAAGCCGGCCTGCAATGCACGGATTCATTTGACGAATTGGTCTTGAGCCGATTAGCTTTCGTTCCGATGGCCGCAGAGGGAGCAGGGCGTAGCCATCGCGGGTGAAAGCGGGCAATGAACGCGACCGGCTGGCTAAACTGGAGAAGCCTGAACCAAGAGGGCATTGTCTTTGCCATCGCGGTTGTGCTGTTCATTGCCGCCGCCATCGGACTGCCCGGGTTTATCAATTCGAACAATCTCGTTGCCATCGTGCGCTCGGTCTCGGTGCTGGGCATATTGGCGCTCGGCATGGCGGTCGTTATCATCGGCAGGGGCATCGATCTCTCGGCGGTGGCGATCATGGCGATGTCGGTCGCGTGGTATCTGCAACTGCTGAATTCGGGGATGCCCGACGGGCTGGCCTTCGCCTATGTGCTCGCCGGTGTTCTCGCCATCGGGCTGTTGAACGGAATCCTGGTCGCCTATGCCGAGGTCCCGGCGATCTTCGTGACGCTGGCGACCGCGTCCTTCGTCTTCGGCTATGTGCGTTCACAATTGATCACGCAGGACGCCGTGCCGGTGCCGCCCGGCCATTGGGTCGAGCTTCTGGGCGGGCTGCGTTTCCTCGACATCCCGGTCGAGGTGTTTGTCTTCGCCGGGCTGGCTTTCGCCTTCTTCCTGTTCCTGCGCTACACCAAATGGGGCCGCTACGTCTATTTCGCCGGCGACAACCCGGTCGCGGCGCGCAATATCGGCATTCCAGTGCGCCCGATGCTGGTGCTGCGCTACGTGCTGTCGGCCCTGGTCTCGCTGGTGGCTGGCCTGCTCACCGCCGCCAGCCTGCATTCAATCAACACCCGCATCGTCAATTCCACGCTGCTCTACGACATCGTGCTGGTGGCGGTGATCGGCGGCATCGGTCTGTCGGGCGGGCGGGGCGGGGTGCGCAACGTGCTGGTGGGTGCCGCGCTGATCGGCATCCTGCTCAACGCCATGACCATCATCGACATTCCGCTGCTCTATCAGAACCTGATCAAGGCCGCGATCCTGCTGGCGGCGATCATCGTCGATGGGTTCATCAATCCGCGCGACGAGCAGACCGCGCAGCAAGGCGACATTTAGACTGACGCGAACGGTTGGGGCCGGCCGCGAACGACATACCAAACCAGAGGATGTGACATGAAAATCATCAGGACATTTATGGCTGCCGCGGCAGCGCTTGCCATCTCCGCCTTCGTGGCGCCGGGCTTCGCTGCAGAAGATCCGGGTCCGGCCGCCTATTCGCAAGCGCTCAAGGGCAAGCGTGTGATGCTGGTGCCGATGGCGATGGGCTTCGACCTGGCACAGGGCTGGGCGCATTACCTGAAGACGGAGGTCGAGGCCTGGGGCGGCGTGTTCGAGACGCGTGATCCGAACTGGGTGGTCGATGCCGGCGCGCAGGCGATAACCGACGCAATCTCGTCGGACGCCAGGCCGGACGTGCTGATCATCCATTCGCCGGACCTCAATTCCTATGCCAAGCTGATGAAGAAGGCGCAGGCGGCCGGCACCTATGTGCTTTTGGTCGACAATCCGGCGAACTTCCCGGCCGATGCCTTTGTCGGCAGCGACTGGGATCGCCTCGGCCAGTTGGAAGCCGAAGCGGCGATCAAGGGTTGTGGGCCGAACTCCTCCAAGAAGATCGGGCTGGTGCAGGGCGACCAGGCCAACTCATCGAGCCTCTACCAGTATGCCGGCATCATGAAGGTGCTGGACAAGAACGCGGACTTCAAGGTCGTGGCCAAGCCGGACTCCAACTGGGATGCGACGACCTCGCGCAACGTGACGACGACAATGCTGCAGCAGAACCCCGACATCTGCGCCATCATCGATTTCTGGGATGGTGACGCGACCGGCGCATCGGCTGCGATCCGCGATGCCAAGCTCGAGGGCAAGGTGTTCCTGGTCACCACCGGTGGCGGCGAGAAAACCGCCGACTGCGACAAGCTGCAGGACGGCACCTATGGCGCGGTGGTGATGACCGACCTTGCCCGCCAGTCGGGTGACATGAACGCCGTCATAAAATTCCTGTTGCAGAGCGGCCAGCCGGCCGGCACCTCGCACACCTACATCTACACGCTGGAGAAGGCGACGACCAAGGCCGACCTCAAGCCGGACAGCTGCTGGGATTTGAAAGCACTGCAAGCCGAAGCTGCGGCCAAGTAGGCCGGCTTTCCTGAGCTTCGCGCTGCCCCTCATCCGCCTGCCGGCACCTTCTCCCCGTATAGTGACGGAGAGAAGGGATACGCTCCAACGCTGGCGACCCCCTCTCCCCGTCTCTATACGGGGAGAGGGTAAGGGTGAGGGGCAGCGCAAACCTGAGGCGATTGTTCTGCGGATAGCCCGGCCCCTTTTTCCCTTTTCTCTCGAATAGCAGCAACCGATGTCCTTTCGCGAACGCCTCCAGTCCTGGCGCTACAATCTCGTGCCCGACCATCTCGTCGGCGAGATATTGAGCAAACGCTGGACCGACAACGCCATTCCGTTCCTGGCGCTGGTGGCGACGCTCGGCGTGTTCGGTTCGATCATTCCCGGCTTCTTCAAGCCGATGTCGCTACAGGAATCGACCCGCCAGCTCGGCGAGTTCTCGCTGGTCGTCACCGGCATGACGGTGGTCATGCTTGGCGGCGGCATCGACCTTTCGGTCGGCTCGATCTTCGCGCTGTCCTGCTTTTCCGCCGTCTTCGTCTTCTTCATCCTCGAACAATCGGTGTGGCTGGCGCTGGTCGCCTCGATCGCCACCGGCCTGCTGTTCGGCGCGATCAACGGTTACCTGATCGGCTATTTCAGGCTGCGCGCTTTCCTGACGACACTGGTCACCTTCATCTTCGGGCGGGCGCTGTTCGACATACTGGTCACCACCTATGCCGCCGACGTCCAGCTTTCCGATGCCACATCGGATGTGCTGGACTTCATCGGCGACGATACCTTCTGGGGCCTGTCGGTCGCAGTGTGGGCGGCGATTATCCTGGCGATTATTACGCATGTCGCGCTGACGCGCTCGCGGCCCGGCTGGCATGTGCAGGCGGTGGGCGGGTCGCGGCGATCGGCTCACAATGCCGGCATCCGCGTACGCCGCACCGTGTTCATGACTTATGTGTTCTCCGGCTTCTGCGCCTCGCTCGGCGGCTTCCTCATCGCCTGCCGGCTGAGCGGGGCAGGGCCGGGCACAGGCCTCAACCTCGAGGTCATGGCACTGACAGCGGCGGTCGTCGGCGGCGTCAGCCTGGGCGGCGGCCGCGGTTCGGTGATCAAGGGGCTGATGGGCGCGATCATCGTGCTGACGATGACCAACGGCCTGATCCGGCTGGGCTATGGCACCGGCACTAACCAGATGGTGCTGGGCATCATGCTGGCCGTCGCCGTCACCATCGACATTCGCTGGCTGAAGAACCGCCACAAGGTGCTGGACGAGGTCTATGTCGCACCGGTCTATCTGAAAATGGGCGCAACGCAGTCGGCCGCACCGGGTTCCGGCACGCCTTACGAGCTCGACAACCGGCTGTCTGGGGCTGACCATATCGGGCTCGGCGAGCTGGAAGGGCCGGAAGACGTCATCCTCGACCGCGACGACCATCTCTATTGCGGCACCAGGCATGGCGAGATCGTCCGCTTCTTCGCGCCGGACTACAAACGTTCGGAGGTCTTTGCGCATATTGGCGGCTTTCCGCTCGGCCTGGCCTTCGACAAGACAGGCAATCTGATCAGCTGTGTCGGCGCGATGGGCCTCTATTCGGTCTCGCCGCAGCGCGAGGTGAAGCGGCTTTCGGCGGAAACGTCGCGCTCCTGGACCTCGATCGTCGACGATGCGCGGTTGCGCGACCCCAATGATTGCGACATCGCGCCGGACGGCCGCATCTACTTCACCGATTCCACCAAGCGCTATGACGCGCACGACTGGGCGCTGGATTCGATCGAGAACCGCGCCACCGGGCGGCTGCTCGTCTGTGATCCGACGGACGGTTCGACCAAGACATTGCTCGACGGCTACCGTTACACCAACGGCGTCTGCATGGCGCATGACGGCAAGTCGCTGTTCTTCGCCGAAAGCTGGGCCTGCCGCGTGCACCGCTACTGGCTGGAAGGGCCGAAGGCGGGCGTTGCCGAATGCGTCATCCGCGACATGCCTGGCTACCCCGACAACATCAACCGAGCGTCAGACGGCAATTACTGGATGGCCTGGCTCGGCATGCGCACGCCGAGCTTCGACCTGTCGCTGCGCCATCCCGACATGCGCAAGCGCATGACGCGCCGGCTGCCGCAGGACGAATGGCTTTTTCCCAACATCAACACCGGCGGTGTGGTAAAATTCAACGAGAACGGCGGCATCGTCGAGGCGATGGGCGACCTGTCGGGCGCCGCGCATCCGATGGTGACTTCGATGCGCGAGCATAAGGGTTTTCTGTTCGTCGGCGGCATCCTCAACAACCGCATCGGCCGCTACCGGATTGCCGGCGCCGACCCGAACTGGACCAGCCCCGCTTCTTACTGGGGTGCCAAGCCATGATGCTGGACCCGATCCTCGACATCTTTCGCGGCAAGGCAGTGACCATCCCGCCGCTTGATGGCGCCTTCAGGCCGAACACGCTGCTGGACGATGTTGCGGCCTTCGCCGAACTGCCCGAGCCCGACAATCTGCTGGTCGCCGACGGCCGGCTGCTGGCGTCCAGCGGCAATGCCCTCTACGCGCTCGCCGCCGGTGGCGCGCCTGTTCTGGTCGAGACATTTCCCGCCGCCGTCACCGCGCTCGCGCGCTCGCCCGCCGGCGAACTGACGGTCGGGCTCGAAAGCGGCAGGCTGCTGATTGCAGGCAAGGAGGCCGCCCTGCCGGCCGAGATCCGCTGCATAACAGCACTCGCCTACGCAGAAGATGGCACGCTTTGGCTGGCCAATGGCTCGGCCGAACACGCGCCGTCGGAATGGGCCGCCGATCTGATGAAGAAGGGTGCGTCGGGTTCGCTGTGGAAGCGCGATCCGGCAGGCAGCGAATTCCGCAAGCTCGCCGGTGACATCGCCTTTCCCTATGGGCTGCATCCAACCGGCAAGGACGTGTTGGTCGGCGAGAGCTGGCGGCACCAACTCGTCCGCTTCGACGGCGCGACAGGCAGCCGCTCGACGGTGCTGGCGCATCTGCCCGGCTATCCCGCGCGGCTATCGCCCGCCGCCGATGGCGGTGCCTGGCTGGCGCTGTTTGCGCCCCGGAACCGTCTGATCGAATTCGTGCTGCAGGAAACGCACTATCGGAACGACATGCTGGCGCAAGTGTCGCCGCAACACTGGATCGCGCCGGCGCTCGCCTCCAACCGCAGCTTCCTCGAGCCGCTGCAATGCGGCGGCATCCGCACCATGGGCATCCACAAGCCGTGGTCGCCGAGCCGCTCTTACGGGCTGGTGGTCAGGCTCGATCGGGAGATGCGGCCGCAATTCAGCCTGCACAGCCGCGCCAACGGCACGCGCCACGGCATCTGCAGCGTGGCGGAGACAGACGGTCGCCTTTTCATTGCCTCGAAAGGCGGCGATTGCCTGCTGGCCATTGATCTGGCTTCAGGAGGGCATCGCTGATGGAACCGATCGTCCGACTGGAGAACGTGACCAAGACCTATCGCGGCGTGCCCGCGGTGAAGAATGTCAGCTTCGAACTGCGCAAAGGCGAGATCCACGCGCTGCTCGGCGAGAATGGTGCTGGAAAATCGACGCTGACCAAGATCATCGCCGGCGTCGTCGACGCGACATCGGGAACGATGTTCCACAAGGGCCAGGAGATCGCCTACGCCTCGCCGCATGCGGCACTTGAAGCCGGCATCGCCATGGTGTTCCAGGAAACCAGCCTGGTGCCGTCGATGACGGTGGCGCAGAACCTCTACCTCGGCACGGAGCGCTTTCTCAACCGGCTGCGCGGCACCTATATCTCGGCGCAGCAGTTCCTGCAGTCGCTGAATTTTCCCGTCGACCCCAATGCCATGGTGGCGACGCTGGGCGCCGCCAAGCGGCAGATGGTCGAGATCGCGCGCGCCGTCCACCACAATGCCGAGATCATCATCTTCGACGAGCCGACGGCGACGCTGACGCCAGAGGAAAAGCGGCACTTCTTCGCGCTGATCCGCCGGCTTAAGGCAAGGGGCGTGTCGATCGTCTTCATCAGCCATGCGCTCGAGGAGGCGCTTGATATCGCCGACCGCATCACCATCCTGCGCGACGGCGAGCTGGTGATCACCGACGATACCGCCGCCTTCGATCGCGACAGGATCGTCGCGGCGATGGTCGGGCGCACGCTGTCGGGGCAGCTCTACAGCCAGCGCGACGAGACCAGGCTGCGCAAGGCCGGCAAGAAGGTGCTGTCGGTGCAGGACATCTCGATGAGCAATGTCGTGCGCAACAATTCCTTCTCGATCTTCGAGGGCCAGATCACCGGCGTGTTCGGGCTGATCGGCTCGGGCCGCACCGAGACATTCAAGATCGTCTCCGGCATCTACAAGCGCGACTTCCTGCGCGGCGGCACCATCGAGCTGGACGACCGGCCGGTGCGCTATCTCGTGCCGAGCGAGGCGGTGGCGGACGGCATCGTCTATGTCACCGAAGATCGCAAGAGCGAGGGGATTTTCGAGACGATGGACGTCGCCGAGAACCTGTTCGGCGGCTTTTTGGCGGCGGGGCGGGAAAAGAGCTGGGTAATCAACGCGCAGGAGATGCGGGCGCTGTCTGCCGAATGGACCAGGACGCTGAACGTCAAGGCGATCAACGATAATGCGCGCGTGATCGAGCTTTCCGGAGGCAACCAGCAGAAGGTGGTGATCGGCAAGGGGCTGGTGCAAAAGCCGCGCATCGTCATCTTCGACGAGCCGACGCGCGGCGTCGATGTCGGCGCCATCGCCGAGATCCACCAGATCATCAACCGGCTGGCCGACGAGGGCCTGGCCGTCGTCGTCATCTCGTCCTACCTGCCGGAGATCATGAACCTGTCCGACCGCATCCTGGTCTGCCGGCAAGGCCGCATCGTCGAGGAGTTCTCGCCTGCCGAGGCGACGGAGGAGAAGATCATGTACGCTGCGGTGCATTAGGTTCCCGGGCGCGGAAGGTTGACATTTGGACGGTTTTTGCGCCGGCGGATCGTACACTTTGGAGATTGGCCGAGGCGCCCGTCGTTTCGTCATCCTGGGGCGAAGCAAGGAGCGAAGCGACGCGGCGCAGATCCCAGGATCCATGCCGCTACATCAGAGCGCTGCAGCGGTGCAGCATCCTGCTCCGCTGCACCCTTCGGCTAAGGTCACGGCATGATGGGGTGGACGGCGCCCGACGGCATCGGATGTGCCAGAATGAGTTCGTTGAGATCTCAAACAAGGGAGCCGTCCGTGGAAC
>NZ_JAMYRK010000044.1:0-54589 GCF_040321335.1 Mesorhizobium sp. M0437 | reverse complement strand
GCCCCACCTGCCCGTGGGATCGGGCTCGTCAACCAGATAGAACCCAAACACATTCGGATTGCCGAGGAAGGGGGTCATTTTCTCGATGAAGGATGCGGTTACGCCCTCATGCTCGTTGAGGTACACCAGGCCTTTCATGCCGTCAGGCAATGCGTCGACCAGCGAAACATACTGAACGTCAGCCAGATTGAAGCCGGCGGTTGCGATTTCGGTGGCAGAACCACCCGATGCATAGTGCAGAGTTGCCATCCATAATCCCTCATTTTGATTCGATAGCGCCCCGCGGATGTCTGCCTACTAGAGGGTGTATATTAGCGCCAAATCACATACCTGCAGGCTCTGATAGAATGGTTGATCGCCAATAGGAATGCTGCACGGAAGGAGTAACTTCCATGGACATAATAAATAAGTAACAAGAATATGATCCCATCAAAGGGCCGTGTTTATCCAGCCCATCTGGTCAGATTGAAAGACAGATAGTTTAATATCTAGAGCGTATCTTGCAGATCGCTGAAATAAACTTTTAAACTATGTTTCTATCTAACTGTTCACCCGCGCATTGAGAGATCAGACAGACGTTCACCTAAGAGCCAGACCCCTCCACAGTCTCACTCCCGCAACCAATTAGTTGTGGATAATTCGTAGGCGTCCCCGCGTTCGTCGCGTGAAATCGGTCGGCAGATCAGGTTGCCGGCATCGGTACGGTCGAATCGGCTTATCCGCTGGTCGCAAGGAGGCAGGTTGCGCCAGGAGTTGTGGCTGAGGGGTCGACTATCATGCCTGGTAGCACAAGCGGGACAAGCTGAGGCGCGAACCCGGACCGGGCGCTTAGGAATCCGACGCGCCCAGCGTAGAGCAGCCGTACAACGCACGACTGTGGGAAGCGCTTTCTTCGGTTGCCTTATCAGTTGCAAGTCCGGCTTGGCCGAACCCCTAGTGTTCGAGGCGCAATTCATCCGCGTACCCGTTCCTATGCACCACCAGATGCCGTCGAGGTGGTTCGCGATACCCGTAAGGCCGTGATCCCCATGCAGTTTGCCTCATTCAAACAGACGAGGACAGTATGCAAGCCTCCTCCTACCGTATCCTTTCACGCGCACAGAAGTAACGAAGCAAAACCATGAAAGCAGATGCGAAAGGCAGTTACTTCACGCGACCGGAACACGGCGCACGGACGGGAGCTTCGGGATGAATCCGCATCTCGTTTGTGTCGGAGGCGAAGATCACGCCCTGAGAATTCCGTTCCTAATGTCCCTGCGCGAAAGCGGCTTCCGGGTCACGGCAGTTTCAACCGGCGATGAGGCTGCGTTTTTGCGGCATGGCATTCCGCATCGTCGCTACGGTTTCGACCGATTTGCCAGCGGCACTGGCGAGTGGACCGCTGTAAGAGCGATTCGGAAATTGCTTGCGGAACTCCGGCCTGACATCGTCCAAAGCTTCGATACCAAGCCTAACCTGCTGACACCCATTTCGGTGCGCGGAACGGTCCCGGTCGTGCGCACGATCAACGGCCTGGGCTGGACATTCTCATCGTTGGAACCGCGGGCTCTGGCCTTACGTCCAATTTTTTGCGGACTACAATGGCTTGCCTCCTTCTGGACGGCAGCGACGGTATTTCAGAATCGGGACGATGAGGCTTTCTTCAAGCGCTTTCGATTGATTGAACCTGGCAGCGGAAGAGTGATCCGCAGTTCTGGCATCGATGTCGATGCGTTCGCTATGGCGAGGCATCTTGCTCCGCCGGCGGCGAAAATGCGCCAGGAACTCGGGCTCCAGTCAGCAGAGATCGTAATTTTTGTGGGCCGGCTAACCCGCCAGAAGGGCATCCCGACGCTGCTCCAAGCAGTCCCCCGCGTCCTTTCTAAAAGGCCTAATGCGCGTTTCGTGCTTGTCGGCCCTTGGGAGTCCGAAGGTCCATTTGCAGTCGACAAGTCGGAAATCGATAGACACGCTCCTCATATTATCGCGCTAGGCCCACGACGCGATGTTCCAGCCCTTCTTGGCATGGCCGACGTGTTCGCCTTCCCCACACAATATCGAGAAGGAATCCCGCGCGTCCTGCTCGAGGCAGGGCTGGCGGGATTGCCCATAGTCGCCTCAAAGATGCCCGGCTGCAATGAGGTGGTCGAGGATGGATGGAACGGCTACCTAGTCCAACCTTACGACGCCGATGGCCTTGCATCTCGAATAGTCGACATCCTGTCCGACCGCAGTCACGGAAAAATCATGGGCGGTCGTTCTGTCGAACTCGTCCGTGAGCAGTTCGCGCTGCCGCGGGTGGTCGCTCAGTATTGCGATCTGTACGAAAATATCCTTGGCGCCAAATCCCACGGTGGCCTCGCCCGACCGGCGTATCCGATCTTAATTAGAGACGATGCTGTCAGCGGTAGATTGGATGTGCGCCGATGATCCGGGACGCGATCCTGGCCTGCGGGCTCGCAACGACCTATGCGGAGCAACTCGACATTCCTGGGTCGCCCTTGGGGATTGGCGAACTGTTCCTCGTGCTTTGGATCATGCTGTCGATCGCGCGCGTCCTTGCCGGCGGTCGCCTGGAGACCAGGCCGGCGCTGACACTCCTTGCAAGCTACTGGACGATTATGGCGCTGGCTCTGGGGGTCGGCACCGTTGTCGGCTATCTGACCACAGTTCTATATCTGACGGGCCTGATGCACGATACGATGGCCTACCTGCTGTTGGTCAGCGTCACCTGCCTTGCCGCTGCAGAACCCGAGGCCGACCGCCATCTCCGTCGTACTGGCTGGTGGGTCGTGGGTATCGCGAATATGGCCCTTGCCATTCAGCTGGGACAAGGCTGGGGCTGGATCCCCCGAGCTGGCGTCGATCCCTGGTACTGGGACCGCTTTCGCGGCTGGTCGCACAATCCAAACCAGCTCGCGCTCTACTGCGCAATCTTTGGCCCGCTAGCCTTGCATCTTGCGACCACCACCAGCAATCGATGGGGCAGGTCTCTTGGGATCGCCAGCTTGTTCCTAACCTTCTATGTCGGGAGGCTGACAAAGAGCGATACCTATTTGTATACCAGCATCCTGACCTGCCTGACGTTCTTCGGGCTGCGGATCAGGACATGGCTCAAGACCAGTGGCAATAGGGGCAGCTTTTCACGGCAAGCCGTCCTCCTGTTGCTCGTCGGTATCCTTCCGTTGGCGATCGCGATAACCCCCTACGCCGTGACGGAGGCGAGCGTCCTCGAAAACTTCGCCAAGGGCCTGACCAAGGACAAGGGCGGCGAGGCCACTGCCGAAACCGCCGCACTCCGCGTGCATCTCTGGGACGAAGCAATAGAGAAGGGCGCGGAATCCGGGTCGTTGGGCCTTGGTCCAGGTCCGCATCTCGAGCGCCCATCAGTGTTCGAATCGCAATTTTTGGAACGACCCTTCGAGGCTCACAACACGATCCTCGATCTGTACACTCAAGGTGGACTTATTGCGGTTCTGGCGCTGGTCTGGATCGTCAGCGCCGCCATCGTGTCGGTATGGCGTGCGAAGCTCGACGCGCTGTTAGCGCTCGTGGTGTCAATCGCTATTTTCGGAATGCCGCACCTGATCATCCGTCACCCGATCGTGTGGTTTGCGCTGACCATCTGCCTTGTCGCCGGTGCTCCGAAAGCAGTTTCTGCAATCTCCAACAATCCGGGTTAATGGCATGTGTGGTATTGCCGGAATTCTTCTTGCCCCCGATTCAGCCGACACGAAGCCGCTCAAGGCAATAGAGCAAATGACGGCCGCGCTTCGTCACCGCGGACCGGATGGCGAGGCATTCTGGATACATAGCGAAGCCGGGCTTGCCTTCGGTCACAGGCGTTTGGCCATTGTTGATCTGTCGGAGGCGGGCTGCCAGCCAATGCATTCCGAAAGCGGCAGATACGTCATTACGTTTAACGGCGAAATATACAATTTCCGCGATCTGCGCTGCGAACTGGAAAGTACAGGTCGTCATTTCAGGGGCACCAGCGATACCGAGGTCATGCTTGCCGCTATTGAGAATTGGGGCCTCGAAAAAGCACTCACACGCTTCGCCGGCATGTTCGCGCTAGGACTATGGGATCTGAAGACGAGGACGCTCCATCTCGCCCGCGACCGAATGGGCAAAAAGCCGCTTTATGTCGCCTCAACACGTGATGCGCTTGTTTTTGCCTCTGAGTTGAAGGCGATCACCCGTTTTCCAGGTTTTTGTCAGGAGCTCGATATCAATGCGGCCGCGGCGATGCTTTCGAACGGATGGGTACCGGATGACAGCTGCATCTGGCGAGGCGTGTTCAAATTACCGCCGGGTTCGGTCCTGTCGGTGACGGCAGCTGACTTCGCCGCGTCGCGAAGTGCCGCCTCGCTAGCGCATCGTATTCGATACTGGTGGTCGCTAGCCGAAACCGCCGCCAAAGGGCGGGCGGAGCAGGTCGTCGGCAGTGACGAAGAACTTACCACTGAACTGGATGGCCTGCTTCGACTTGCCGTTCGGGAGCGCATGATCGCTGACGTTCCGCTCGGGGCCTTCCTGTCGGGCGGAATAGACAGCTCGACGGTTGTAGCCCTGATGCAGGCTCAATCGGACAAGCCGGTGCGCACGTTCACGATCGCTTTCGGAGAGGGCGGGTTCGATGAGGCTCCCCACGCGGCGGAAGTCGCGCGGCATCTGGGCACCGACCATACCGAACTCCACCTTTCGGCTGCCGTAGCGCGCGAAGTCATTCCAGAATTGCCGCAGATCTGGGACGAGCCTTTCGCTGACGAATCGCAGATACCAACTCTGCTGGTGGCGCGGCTCGCCCGCCGGCACGTTACGGTGGCTCTGTCGGGTGACGGTGGCGACGAATGCTTCGCCGGCTACGCCCGCCACTTCATGGCTGCCCGCCTGCGACGACAGCATACTCTGCCGTCGGCACTGCGTCGGGCGCTCGCGGCAGGCACTGGGTTACTGGCCCGTGCAGCCCGTCACGATCTCGTCGGGAAGCTGCCGCTTTCGGAGGGTGCACGGCATGCGCTGCGGGGCGACCGGCTGGATCGCCTCGCTCAGCTACTCGCTGCAGCCGATGAGGACGAGTTGTTTCGGCGACTGACGAGATCGTCGACCGAGAACCTCAGCCTGCACCAGCCCCCCTCATCAATCCACGTCGAGCACCGGCTTGATGGGCTGCTGTCCCGTCTTTTGTATGACGATATGGACGGCTACCTGCCCGGCGATATATTGGTGAAGCTGGACCGCGCCAGCATGGCCAACAGCCTCGAGGGGCGGTGCCCGCTACTCGATCATCGGGTTGTCGAATTCGCCTGGCGCCTGCCGACGAATACCAAGGTTCGTAATGGCAAAGGTAAGTGGATCCTTCGTCAGCTGTTGCGCCGGTACGTTCCGCAGCGACTGATCGAGCGGCCAAAGCAAGGTTTCGATGTTCCTATAGCAGTCTGGCTGAGGGGCCCGCTGCTCAGTTGGGCAAACGATCTTGTCGCCGATATGCGCATCTCCGGAGACGGAATTTTCGACCTTGCGAAGGTGGATGCGTGCTGGCGCGGTCACGTCGATGGCAGGCACGACCATTCTCGCGAATTGTGGCCGGCTTTGATGTTCCAGGCCTGGCACAACGAGGCAAGGCGGCCATCGCCGCCAGCAACGGGTTCTCGCGTGCCCGAACTTACAGGAGATTAAGATGGAAGGGTCCATAGTTAGCCGCATCCACCTTCCGCACGTTACCGAAATGCACTTGCCTGCGCGCGAAATCACTCCGCGCATGAAACGGCCGTTACGTGAGCAGATGGACACGCAAACCCCGCTCCATCAGCTCCTCGTTACCCTCTCAAGAAAAAAGTGGTTCCTCCTGGCCATGGTCGTCGCAGGCGGTGTCTTGGCCGCGCTTGGAGGGCTTGCACGGCCTGCCCTATACGAGGCCACCACGCAGGTAATCGTCGACGCACCTAGTAGAGCAGCCCCTGCCGGCGGCTTGATCTCTGCTCAGGATCAGCTGGATTCCAGCATTGACGACCATATCACCATGCTCTCATCGCAAAGCCACCTGCGAAGCGTAGTGGCAGCGCTGCGCAAAACGGATGCTGCCAATGGTGCTAAACAGGCTGGTGCTCGAACCGGAAACCATCCTCCGAAGCCTGTTGGCGTCGAGCCGCTGAATTTGCGCTCGGTTCCAGCCGATTTGCTGGCCAAAATTTGGCCGCGAAGCACGCCGGCGGCGCCAGATGCGGCTGAACTCAAGGTGCTGCGTGAAGGTATGAGGATCGGCCAGGAGCTGCGATCGAGAGTTATCAGTGTCGGCTTCACCGATCACGATCCGGCGCGAGCCGCTCTGATCGCCAACACGTTCGTCGAAGTGTATATTGGCGATCTGGCAAGGAAAAGCCAAGCGTCGGACAGGCTGGAACTCGACTCGATAGTCTCCGGGCTGCCGACTATACAAAGCAGTCTGGCAGAAGCGACCGATCGTCTGGAGAGATATCGGTTGAGCCATGGCGCGGTCGATCAAGGTGCGGCGGACAATGCTGCCAAGGAGACAGCCGAACTCACTCAGCAAATTTCCTTGTCGAAAGCGGACCTCTCCGCAACGGAATCCCGACTCCAACACATTCAGGACTTGCGAAAGGGGGGCGCGCCCGTTGCCTCGGTAGCCGAAGCCATCGGATCACCCTTGCTGGCCGATCTCTTGGCAGGCCAGGCCAACGGCACGGCAGATGAGAATGTCACAAATGCGATCGATCGTGAGATCGAACAAGAAATCGCCCGCGTCGCTGCTGAGGCAAACATCTATCGCTCCCAGATTGCGGCGCTGCAAAAGCGTAAGGATGTCCTAGATGCGGTTGTGGCCGATACAGCCGGCCGGCTTTCCGGACTGCGTGCTCTCGAGCCGCAGGTCAGCATCCTGACGCAGCGCTACAACGACCTTTTGACCCGGCAACAGGACTTGATGCGGCGTATTGCAAGTCCATCCCCCGGAGTCAGGCTTCTCTCAGCGGCGTGGCCCCCTACCAATCCAACGACTCTTTCGCCAATTTTTCTTATTCCGCCTGGCATGGTCGTGTTTGGCCTGATTGGAGGGATTTTCATACTTGTCCGCCAACGCTTCGATCGCACTTTGCGCGGAGAGGCCGAAGCTGAAGCAGCGCTCAAGGTTCCGTGCCTCGGGCTAATACCCCAGGCTCCCACAACGCACGCGAAGCGACTGCAGCAGCTGGTTTCAGGCCAGCAGGGGTGCAGATACAGCCGCGCCGTGACGTCCCTGCTTGTCGCCGCGGCGCCCCAACAGGCAAGGGATTACTCGAACATAATCTTGATAACATCCTGCGGTGAGGATGATGGCAAGACCGAGCTCGCATGGAGCATGGCCTTGGCGGCCACCAGACTTGGAGGGCGAGTACTCTTCATTGATCTGGACCGCACGGACCACCGCCTTACGGGCGAGTTTGTGAAGGAATTCAGCGCACGTAAGCCGCACAATTTTTTCGGAGACTATGTGAGTGACCGTTGTGCACTGCACGATGCGATAGCAGGAATGTCGGCGATCGGGATCGACTTCATGGCGCTCGCACCGTCGGAGGATCTGCTGCCCTTGCTGTCCAGTGTCGACGGCTCCCCTTTCAAAGATGAACTGCACTCGATCTATCGGGTCGTCATCATAAATGGACCGCTGGGGCTTGAGGGACCAGAGGCCAGGCTCCTGACAGGCTGGGGTGACGTGGTTCTTTTCGCCGTTCGCTGGGCGAAAACGCGACGCAGCATCGCGCGAGGCGTTCTGGACCTGCTTGCGGGCGATGCACCAGCTTCGGTCCCCGTCGCAAGCGTTCTCACGAAGGTTAATCTCAGGAAGCACGCTGGTTACCGGTTCGGGGACAGCGCTGACCTCTTGCTGGAGAGGACATGACGAGCGCGGCTCTTGTTGTTGCGCACTTCCCGCTTGGTTGAAAATCACCGCGCTAGGCGCTGCGCCGATCGGCTGCTGGGCGCGGGCCATCCGGCAGTAGCTGGGGTTGTCGCGGAGAGATCCATCCGGAGCGTGGGTCCGAAGTGTCACAACGGAACCTACGGCCAGGAGCCGCCGGACGGGCATTCATGAATTCCGGACCCCATCTGAGGCAACGCGCCTGACGCCGTCCTTCGTCTGCTTGGCGTTCACCGCGCGCCTAGTGGTGTCGAAATCACCCTTCACGCGGACCCGCTCATCGCTGCTTGGCTTGGCGATGAATCCGTAGCGCAGGTGACGAGACTTTGTCGATCTTTGCCCAGAGTGCGCTCCCCCCCATCGTCGATGCATTCCTGACCGCGTATGCCCATGCCGGCAACCGCGATGGTGAAATCGCAAGGGCAGTCAAACCTTGCGCAATCCGTTGCGCTTTGCTTCGCGGCAGGGCGCGCACGAACTCACTCACGCTACCTGGTTTCTCTCCCTTTCGGAAAAAGCTGTGGACGATGTCTTGTTTCAGGAATTTGGCGAGATTGAACGGCTCCCGCTCGCACTTGCTCAATTGCAAGCCGTGCCGCTGACATATGGCATCGAAGGCTTCTTTCGTCCATCGGCCGATGTGGTTTGGTGGCATGTCTATGAGCGAGCCATGGGACTCCATGTAGTAAGTTCTGTTTTCATTTGGCACGGCGATAAAGGCAGATCCTTGCGCCTTCAAAAGATATTTCAATCGAGCAAAAACGTCGTCCACTTGGTCCATATGCTCGAAGACTTGAAACATGAAAATAAAGTCGAAGGACTCTTTCATAGAATCGAAGCTGTCCATCCGAAAATCGCCTGAATAGGTCTTAAAGCCTTTCGACGCCAGTACAGACCTCGCCGTTTCGTTGTAGTCGACCGCAGAGATGTCGGAAACATGGAAGAATTTATTCTTGATGCGATCGAGAAAATATCCGAACCCAGACCCCACTTCGAGGGCAGTTTTTCCGCCAGTCTTCAGGCCCGCGAGCTCTTCGATAGTCCTTGAATATTCCCATTTCATGGTCGGATAGGAAGGGTACGCCCAGGCTAAGTTATAAAATTCAACGCCGCCAGCGACGAAGGGATCTGCAAAACCGAATCCGCAATCTGCGCATTTGCGGATATCGCATGTGTTGCTGCCCCAGAGATCCGACAGGTGGCTTGTTAATTTTCGAGAGCGATCGGGGTCCTGACGCGGATTGATGAAATGTCGAGAGGCCTCATCTGCTGTCACTTCGAACAATTTCGCGGTTGATACACTGGCACACGCCGGACAAATGGTCATCTCGCTTACCCCTAAAGGCCAGACCGAAGGAAAGCCGCCTTCGACGGTATATGATGCGCCCCAGCCCGCCCGCCGTCGCGCTCGACGATGCCGCCATGCTCAGAAGCTAAATCGTCTCAGGCTACGCAATCGACCCAGTCTCGGGCGGATCGCGAACACGTAAGTAAGAATGTGCTGGCTCGCTATTTTCATAACTGACGGGCGAAGAATTTGCATCGCATCTCGGATCGTCGCCCGCCAGGGTTGCTGGTGGAATCTGCTGGGAAGACGAGCAACCCGCAGCGCCCGTAACAGAGTCTCAGGGCAGGGAAGATGTTTACGATCCTCGATGAGGTTCCAGTTAAGCTCTTTGACGGCAAGCGTTACCTGATCGACCTCATCGAAACTCTTGGTTGTAGTGATGCTCGGGTGGTTCGTCGCGTCGTAGAAGATCAAGCCATCGTTTATCGCGACCATGTCTCCGTGGCAGGCCAGATCGACAAAGAACAGCTGGTCGACTCCAGCTGGGATTGAATTATGGGCGCGCATCAGGCAACCCGCGTGAATGACGTCGCGGTTGATCAAAAGCGTCGATGGGATGATCCCAAGGCTCCGCGTCGTGCGGACCAGATAGAGGTCCGTCAGGCATTGCTGGCTTGAGTAGACGGAAATTCGTTGCCGCCCCTGCGGTGGCAATCGGAATTTCATCCGATCGTCCTCAATTATATTGGCTGCACAGGTCATGAATGCAGCTGAGGGATGCTTGGTGGAAACCTCGGCAAAGGTCTTGAGTGCGCCCGGGGCGAGCCAGTCATCGTCATGGAGCAGCTTGATCCATTTTCCGGCGCAAGCGAGCATGGCATTGTTGGTATTCTCTACCTGACCGCGGCCCCGGCAGTTTTCGACAATTCGGATGCGAGGCTCGGTCCGCGCATACTCGGCCACGATTGCCCAAGTCGGTCCGTCCCGGCCCTCGTCGTCGCTGACGACCAACTCCCAACTGGAAAAATTCTGACTCAGAATGCTATCCATTGCCCGGCGGATCGTGTCCGGTCGGCGAAAGGTTGGGATTGCAACTGAAATGAAAGGGCGCAGTCGCGAAGCATCAGCGCGATGATGTTGGTCAACCACAGCGGTCGTTTGGAGCTGATCAAGCTGCGATTGTTTCATGGTGCTTTTCCCTCGAGATGATGACCTTGTTTTGGTATGGCAGCTCCCGCTGGTTTAATGGCATGGCTCAAAATATACAGAGAGGCCGCCGTTTTCAGTGCAAACCCGACGCCGCCGCCGGCCGCCATCAGATAAATGACCTTGAGTGGTTCCCAACCTGCCTCAGCACCGGCAAGAAGCGGACCAAACACCAGCGCCGTCCGCGCGCCGTCGACGAGAAGCCGTAGCTCCTGCCGGCGCAGGAGAGCTGGGACATCTTGAAGCGGCGTCGCCAACGCCTGCGCAGCCCCCATGAACGCCAGCGCGGTCATAATGTCTGCGGCGGGAACCCAGGGCGGGCCCAGCAGGGGGACGACAATATATGGCGCAGCCAGGCCAAGCGCCAATATTGGCAATGCAGTGAGGCAGGCTGAAAGCATCAAGAGGCCGCGTGCGGTGCCGAGCAGATGTCTGCGATCACTGTTTTTGTTCGCCTCGGAGACAAAAACATTGCTGAGCGGGGTGGCGATCAGCGTGACCGGCGCAGTCACCAGCCGCGCTGCCACTCCCAGGTAACCCGCAAAAGCGGCGCCAAACAGCGAACCAACAAGTATTGCGGGAAGATTGATAATGGCGAAACTCGCGAGAGCTGAGGGAATGTCAAATAACGGAAACTTGTATTCTCGCCTGGCGACGGCAAAGACGGTACGCCACGGCGCTCGGGCGACGCCGTGTAAGTCCTTCCAGCTCAGAATCCGAGAGCCGAGGAGTCCGATAAAAATGAATTGGCTCAGGATATGGGCATGTACCATCGACTCACCTCCGAAATGGGCGAGCCCAAAAATCAATTGCAGCAGGGCCATGGTCGCCGGCAAGATCAGCCGGCCGAGGGCGAAGTCTCGTAGCAGGCCTGCGCGCAGGCTCCAGCAGTTCATGGCTTCGACGAGACCTGCGCCCGCCATCCCAAGTGGAACGAGCCAGGCGAGGTGGCCGACCCGCGCTGGAGCGATGCTCGCCCACAGCAATCCTGCCGCAAAGGCGAGGACACTCGTCACCGACACAGCCAGGAGAATGAGCTTAACAGTCACATACGCCCGCGCATTGTCCTTGACACCATAGAGAGAGGCCTCGAAACGCAGTGCTGCGATCGCGCCGAGGATGTTTACGATCGAAAGATAAATCGTGAAGATCCCGAAATCTGCCGGGGAATAGAGCCGGGCCAAAACGGGAATAGCGGCGACGAGAGTCAACTGACCGGCAATCGCCATGGCCGAAACGCCTCCTGCCGCGCGCAGAATACTGCCGATCGGGCTTGGAGGAACACGGGTGATTATTTTCTCGACCGTAGGAACCGTCCTGGATCTCAGAAAGTAGCTTTGGGACATGAGCTCGCGATTCCGAGGAGGCAAAATGCGGTTGACCGGAGCTTACGATGGGGCCTGAACGTCACCATCATCCATCTGAATGACATCGTTCGGCGGAGCGGCGATGTAGCGAATTCTTTGTGCTCCGGGCGGGGCACAACTGCAGCTCTGAAATTGAGACCGCTCGTTGGACTTGCCCGCGATGAACTGATTTCTGCGGGGATCGCGCGGGCATCGATGCTCGGGAATGTCGTCGTCACGTTATGCGGTACCAACTGGATCTTTTGACCAGACCAGCAGCCGCGACAAGGATGGCCGACGCGTGGATTCGTCGCTCCGACAAGGCGCGGATTACACGGTGGGCTTACACATGCATTAACGTTTGTTGCTGTGTGCTGGCTGCGATGTTCGTTCCATGAAAGTCCCGGTACCATTCGACAAAGCGTTGCACTCCGTCCTCGAGCGTTGTCGCCGGGGCGAAGCCGACAGCGTTACGAAGATCACTCACGTCGGCGCGAGTCTCCAGAACGTCGCCCGGTGGTAGAGGCACTTCCACGCGAATCGCCCGGCAGCCAAGGGCGGTCTCGATGAGCGAAATCAGCCGGTTAATCTCCTCCGGCCGGTCGTTGCCAATATTATAGACGCGGTACGGTGCAGAACTTGTGGCGGGATCTGCGGTAAGAAAATCCCAACCCGGGTCGGGTCGCGGCGGTGCAGCGAGTGCTCGAACCACCCCCTCAGCGACGTCGTCGATATAGGTGAAGTCTCGCCACACGCGGCCGGCATTGGCTACTTCGATTGGTTTCCCCTCGATAATCAAACGCGTGAACATGTAGACTGCCATGTCGGGCCTGCCCCAGGGGCCATAAACGGTGAAGAAGCGCAGTCCGGTCACGGGCAAGCAGAATAAATGACTGTATGAATGCGCCATGAATTCGTTTGAACGCTTGGTTGCGGCGTACAGACTGACAGGATGGTCTGCGCCGTGATGCTCAGAAAACGGTGTGGTTCGATTTGAGCCGTAGACGGAGCTCGACGAAGCGTAGACGAGATGACTAACGCCGAAGTGCCGGCAGCCCTCAAGGACGTTGAGAAACGCCACTATGTTCGATTGCACATAGCAATGCGGGTCAGCAAGTGAATGACGCACGCCGGCCTGAGCCGCGAGATGGACAAAGTGTGAGGGGCGAAATTCTGAAAACAGCAACTGAACGCGGGCGGCATCCGCCAGATCAATTCGCATCGAAGTGAAGCCCGGCTCGGCACAGAGACGTGCAAACCGCGCTTCCTTGAGTCGTGGATCGTAGTAGGGGGTGAAATTGTCGACGCCGATGACTTCGGCACCCAGACGCAAAAGCCGCAAGGCGACGTGAAAACCAATGAAGCCTGCAGCACCGGTGACGACGATCGGTCCTATCGGGACGAGTTCCTTCACGGCGCGGTCTGACCGGGATCGGGCGGTTTCCATATTTTCCGCAGAAAGAACGGAACCACCGTTTAAATCATGATCCAATTTTTTGCCCCTTCGACGTCACTCGACAGTGTCGAATTGCCTATTCCGAGATCCCGGCCAATTGTGCCGGGATGTTATGTGCCGGGGCGTCGGCGTCGGCACAGGTGAGCAGGCGCCGGCCACGCGCTGCGCAACGTGACCTGCCAAGCTAGGTTGGAACGGCCTCCAGCACCGGTCGACCAAGCCCCGTCGCATGTGGATGCCGCCAACTAGACCCCAACAACTGCGCGGCCCTTACGGCAGGACCGAAATACGCCCAAGAAGGGCCACCAGTTCCGCCTGGCGTTTTGTTTCGGTCTTGGCGAACAGCGAGGCAAGCTGGGAACGGATCGTGGTGCGGCTGAGACGCCAGCTGCGAGCGATCTCCAAAGGTGCGTCGCCCTGGGCCAAGCGCAAGGCGAGGTGCGTTTCTGCGCTCGTCAAGCCAAACATTCTTTGCAGCGTCCGAGGATTTGGCCCCGACCTGTTGTCGCGATCCAGCAGCGCCACAATGCTTGTTCCGTCGGGAGCGATAACGCCGTTCTCGTTCAGTATCACCGGTCGGTCGCCCCTGCTGCGGATCACCACCCAAGACAATGAGCCCGGCAGGAATTGGCCCGGAACATTCGCGATCAGCCGCCTTAGGGCGGCCGTAAGTCCGCTCGCCGTGTCGGCCGCTTCGCCCTGGCGCTCAAGCGTGGTTTGGGCGGCTGCGTTCCACTCGACTACTTTTCTTTCGCGATTCAACACGAGATAGCCACAGCCAATGCGATCAAGCACGCCGGTTATGGATTCCAGACTGCGGCCTTTTGGTTCGCCGAACCTTGCGCCCAATGGATCCGATGCGCGATCGGGAAGGTGACCAGAAGAGGGCCGCGTATTCCGCGCTTCAAAATCATACTTGGTCCTCGTAACAATATACCGATTGTTCGAAGAAGCATCGACCTGTCTATCGATCAGATTCATTTTCTACCCCTAACCCAAAGTTTCACACGCCCGAAATAAGTATTCGGGATTCATGTAGTCTTCTATGTGTAGCTGGATTATAGTCTTCTATGCGCTGACGGATAATACGTTCATCATCACCTTGAAAACTTAATATGATCCGACAGTTCTAAGGCAGCTCTTAGGCCCCGCTGCGTCCGATAAAATGCGCGCTATGATAGCGGTATGGCAATCCGGCAGTGGTACTAAGCTGTACGTTTTTTGCTCTAGTCTCGACGGGCTAGTCAGAAGGTTGTAGTCTGTGTCCATGAGCTCGCAGTCGCGCAGGTCGAATTCGAACCCGTCGGGCAGATTGCTAACTCATATTGCGTCTGCATCGGTGTTAGCTGCCACACTGATATTTGAAATAAAATCGTCAGCCTATATTGGGCAAGGCGCAAGTTTTCTGGAATTTATTCCGGCTATTATTATTATCGCTTATCTCGAAGACCGCGTACCTGCGCTCGCTGCGACCATTCTGATGGTTGCTGTCGGGCTGTGGGCACGAGGACACGATCAGATTTCAAGTGGAGACTGGGCACGCGCAATCCTGCTTCTGGTTTCGGGTGGCGTGATTGCCATGACCTTCCATCGTCTGCGGCAGGACTTGCGTGAGTTGCTGGAAGTCGCGGAGGCCAGGCTCGCTGCCGTCGAGGCGACCGAAAGCCGCTATCGTTGGGCCTTCGAACGTGCTGCCATGGGATTCGCGAACACCAACAAGAAAGGTGAGTTGCTGCAGTCCAACAGACGCCTTTGTGAGATGACCGGGTACAGGGAGGAGGAGCTTGCCCAATTACAGCTTGATACGCTCGCCCATCCGAACGACCGGGATACCTTGGCGCAATTGCTGGCGAGGCTGGGCAATGACATTTCTTCGTTCGTTTCGGAGGTGCGTCTGTCACGAAAGGACGGTACGGCATTCTGGGCCAGGCTAACGCTTTCTTCGTCCGTGCCCGAGGGTGGCCTCTCGGAGAGCATCTTCGTGGTGGTCGACGATATTTCGGAACGACGCGCTGTTCACGAAGCGCTTCGGGCCCAGAAGGAATGGCTGGACCTCGCTCTGTCTGCTGGACGCTTGGCCACGTGGCGCATAGACCTTAAAGACGGGGTAGTCACGGGCTCGGACACGTTCTGGGACATTCTCGGCCTGGCCCAGGCCAATAGCCGCAGTTTGGAGGAGCTGTCAGCTGTCGTTCATCCGGCGGACTGGCCAAAGCTGGCGGCATCGAGAAAGGCCGCACCATCGGTCACGAATTACGATGTCGAGATACGCGTCCGCCGACCGGACGGACATATCCGCTGGGTTGCCCTGCGCGGAAGGGAGGAAAGACATGATGATGGTGGACAACGGCTTGGGGTGGCCGCCGACCTGAGCGAGAGACGACAAACCACGCTGCTGCGCGCCGCGGCAAAGAAGCGGGAGCGCATTATGCTCGAACAGCGTCACAGATTCGGCAACGTTTTCGCGGTGATCACGGCGCTCGTGAAAATGGTCGATGCTCCTGGAAACAATGTTGCCAAATACAAGGAAATGCTGATCGACCGGATACGCGCGCTTGAGGCAACCCATCTGCTTCTTTCACGCAACGGCAGCGTATCGGGGACGCTAAACGATCTCGTTGCGCAAGAATTGCAACCATATATGGGAACACGCGCCATATCGGTCGGCGGTCCTTCCGTGACGATGTCGGGAGGCGCCGCCGAGAGTTTTGCGATGATCGTTCACGAGCTTGCCACCAATTCCATGAAGTATGGAGCGCTTGGCGATCCAAAAGGCCGGATCGACGTAAGCTGGACGTTCGCACCTGAAGACACAGGCAGCGAGATCGGGTTCGAGTGGGTGGAATCGGGGCGGCGGCGGACCTCGAGCGTAGTCCGTCATGGCTTCGGTTCCATGATAATCGGAGTGGATGGAGCGCCGCTTGTCGGTCACTCTCCCAGGCTGGAAATATCGGACCAAGGGTTACGGTATTCGCTGCGGCTGTCACGCAAGGAAATCGGATTGTAGTGCAGTGCTCCAATCGCAAAGCAGATATCTAAAGGCGGGTCGCGCTGAGCGGCCTTTGAGATGCGCAGGGTTCCTTCCAAGAATGTCGTCGGCCCAAAGCTGCGCCGCGGCTTTGGGATATGCAGTAAAATGCATGAGGAGTCTTGCGACGCCGTTTGCACGTCCAAAAGGACGCGCGGCGCTCTAGCTGGCATGTCTCGAAAGCCAAGTCTTCAGCATAACGGCAGCCTCGGTCCGATTGCGTACCCCCAATTCACGCAGAACCGCAGCAGCGTGGATTTTCGTGGTCGCCTCCGCGATTTCCAGATCGCGCGCAATTTCCTTGTTTGAATAGCCTTCCGCCATCAGCTTGAGGACTTCCTTTTGCCTCGAAGTCAGCCTGCCAAGGTTGACGCCAGCGGTACGCCTCTGTGGGCCTTTGTCGTCGGAATGGGTATGCGCGTGGGTTGTTTGCGTCGCTCCCGGGCGTGACAGAAGCGCAGGAACATAGATGCGGCCGGAGAGGATTTCATTGACGGCCAAAACAACCTCTTCGTCGGTCTGCGATTTTACGATGTAGCCGTGAAGCCCGATCGACAGAGCTGTGAGTATTTCCGAGCGTGAATCGTTTCCGGAAACGATCGCAAATCGCGTGTCCGGATAGGCAGACAGGATCCCGCCGAGCACTTCTTGATTGAACAGGCCCGGCATATTCAGATCCAGGATCGCAAGATCCACGAACGACTGCTCTGCCAGCAAACTGAGCACCGCGTCGAAACAGGACGCTTCAAAGATCTCCACACCTGGAATGCCTGCGGTCAGTGCCAATCGCAAGCCGCGACGATACAAGCCGTGATCGTCGGCGATGACGATTCGATACATTGAACTACCCCAACGCCTATCTGAATGGATTGAACGGTAATGGCCTGAAAATCGTGGCCATCCACTCGTCGATTCATCCAGCCGACGCTGCGGCACCCCCAACACCGCAAACGCCAGATTTCTAATATAATCTTAAATGACGGGAAACGCTCCTCTTTTTTTGCCCCTTGTGAGCGAAACCCGCCGAACGTCGTCGAACATACGTTCTGACCTTTTGGACAGCTGACAGACCGGCCGGTCGTTCAGCAGTGCTATAGGCCTAAAGATATAGAACAGCAAAACGGCTGAATTGTTACCATTCGAATGCACGACGACATCCACCCTGACGGCCACATACCATCCAGATGCAATGTCCGGATCAGGGGACAGTGGAGTAATCTCACCGGTCTTCTACGGGAAATCTCACCGGTTCTTCTGAGGGGACAAGAACGCGTTTCCCGGGTGCTGACCAGGGCAGGATAGCCGGCCCGTGACGATGGCGTTCAGGCCGAATGAACAAGGGAGGACCAGGATGAAAGCGGTTATTCAATGTGGAGGAATGGGAACACGCCTCCGCCCCTTCACTTCGGTCTTGCCGAAGCCGCTCATGCCGATCGGCGCACGGCCGGTTCTCGAGATGCTTCTGAAATGGTTGCGACGCAACGGCATTCAGGAAGTTTATATTACAACCGGGTATCTCGGCCACTTGATCCGCACCGTGTGTGGAGATGGCTCGCAGTGGAACCTGAAAATTCGATATACGCAGGAGATGGAGCCGCTTGGCACCATCGGGCCACTGTCTTTGATCAGGGATGAACTGACGGAGCCATTCATCGTTCTCAATGGCGATGTCCTCACGGATCTAAGCCTCAGTCGATTTGTAGCAGCGCACCGTAAGCACACCGATCCAGTGACAATCGCAACAGCCTGTCGCCTGATCAAGATGGATTTCGGCGTCATCGACGAAGTCGACAATACCGTGCAGGTCTTTCGCGAGAAGCCGACGCTTTCGCATCTGGTCAGCATGGGAATTTACTGCATGAACCCGGATGTTCTGCAGTTTATCCCATCCGGCATACCCTTTGGGTTCGACGACCTGATGCTGCAGATGATGCAGAACGGCACAACCGTGCACGTGTACAAGCATGAGGGTCTCTGGCTCGATATCGGGCGCGTCGACGATTTTCAGAACGCACAGACCATTTCCTGGGAAGACCAGTCGGCCTCGATCGAGGTCACTGCGACGGCTGCATGATGATGATGAAGTCACGAGCCCGGTTCCCACAGTTATCAGTCTAGGAGGTTGTGATGCTCTTGGTCAGTGCCCCGATCTTGGGTGTGCCGGAGAAGACTGCTTTGACCAGGGTCATCGACAGCGGCTGGCTGACCATGGGGGAGCAGGTACGAGCCTTCGAACAAGCTTTTGCCGACGTTCATGATGCGGAGGATTGCGTCGCGGTCAGTTCTTGCACCGCAGCGCTTCATCTCATTTTGCACGCACTTGGCATCGGACCGGGCGACGAGGTGCTGGTGCCATCCTTGACGTTCGTGGCGACCGCAAATGCGGTCCTCTATGTCGGTGCGACGCCGGTTTTCGTCGACATCGAGTCAGCCGACGTGCCGCTGATGTCGATCGTGGAAGCCGAAGCGAAATGCACGGCCCGCACCAAGGCAATCATTCTCGTTCATTTCGCCGGCTACCTCGCCGATCGGGAACAATGGCAGAGGTTCGCCCGTGCCCGGGGGCTACACATCGTCGAGGACGCCGCGCATGCGCCGGGCTTGAAGGAGGTGGGGACATTTGGTGCCGCGGCCGCCTTCAGCTTCTACGGCAACAAGAACATGACCACGGCGGAAGGCGGGGCTGTGATCGCCAGGGATGCCGGTCTGCTCGAGACAATCCGCCAGGCGCGTGGACATGGGATGACCACCGGGACACGTCAAAGGCTGAACAGCCGCACCCCTCAGTATGATGTCACCATGCTCGGATTCAACTATCGCATGGACGAATTGCGGGCTGCGATCGGACTGGTCCAGCTGCAAAATCTGCAGGAGTGGAATGAGATCAGGCGTATCCTGGTCATGCTGTATCGTCGTCTCATAGCGAAGCATTGCCCAGCCGTGACCATCCCGTTCCACGAGCCGCGGACGTCGGCCTACCACATCATGCCTATCCTTTTGCCACGTTACGCCGACAGGCAAGACGTCATCGACGCACTGCGCGGGCAAGGGATACAAACCACTATCCACTACCCGCCGGTGCACCAGATGACGCTCTATCGTGAGCTCATTCCCGGTACTCACTTACCGCGCACTGAAGATTTCGCCCAGCGCGAACTGACTGTACCGCTGCATCCGCAGATCACCGCACCTTTGGTCGAAACGGTGGTGGTCGCTCTTGCCGCAGCGGTCAATAACTGCGCTCAGACAGGAACAGCCGCATGAATGCCCTGGACCTAGCCATTCACAGGCCTAACGGCTCGAGCGCCGCCCATGGGTCTGCGAGACGAGCAATCGATCTCGTCATTGCTGCAGCCGCGGCGATCGTCTTCGCCCCGCTGATGCTGCTGATTGCCGTGGCGCTGCTGCTGGAAGGCGGTCGGCCCATCTTCTTCGCACAGACCCGCGTCGGGGCCGGTGCTCGCCCATTCCGCATGTACAAGTTTCGCAAGTTCAGCGTGCAATGTGACCCCGGTGGCTTGGCTCTGACCATGGCCGATGACAGCCGCATGACACCGATAGGACGGTTCCTCGCGGTCACCAAGTTCGACGAACTGCCACAGCTTTGGAACGTCTTCAGAGGCGAGATGGCAATCATCGGGCCACGCCCGGAGAGCCTTGCCTTCGCCGATTGTTTTCGCGGGGGCTTCGAAGACATTTTACAATACAAGCCAGGCTTGCTGGGTCCAGCCCAGGTTCTCTTCCGGCATGAAGCCCGTTTCTATCCGCGATCGATGGACCCGCTACTGTTCTATCGCCAGGTTCTGTTTCCTGCCAAAGCCAGGCTCGACCTTTCCTATTATCCGCAGCGCACGATCGGGTCCGATGTTGTGTGGATGGTGCGCGGCTTGCTGGCGGTGCTTGGGGTGGTTTCGCCGTCGCCGATCGGAACTTGAGAGCAGGTGGAACACCCGCACTCTCGTGGATTTGCAAAGTCAGTGCCTCACGTCATAGGGGGAACGCTTGGGTCATGGCATACAAGGGCAGGAAAGTTCTGGTTACCGGTGCCGACGGATTCATCGGGTCGCATCTCACCGAAGCACTCGTCCGTAGCGGCGCGGACGTCACTGCGCTGGCTCTCTACAATTCCTTCGACAGCCACGGCTGGCTGGACGATTTGCCGGACACCATTCGAAGCCAGTTGAACCTCATCCGCGGCGATGTTCGTGACAGCGCCTTCCTTAACCGGATCGTGCGTGGCCAGGCGGTCGTGTTTCATCTCGCCGCACTGATAGCTATCCCATATTCGTACGCCGCGGCCCAGTCCTATGTAGAAACGAACATCCTGGGCACGGTCAACGTCCTCGAAGCGGCGCGCCAATGGGATACGGAGCGTGTGGTGCACACCTCGACAAGCGAGGTTTATGGCACCGCGCTGACAATGCCTATCAGCGAATCGCACCCGTTGCAGGGACAGTCACCATATTCGGCATCCAAGATCGGCGCGGACATGATGGCGGAGTCCTACGCCAGATCGTTCGACATCCCTGTGGTTATCATGCGGCCCTTCAATACGTACGGCCCGCGCCAGAGTGAGCGGGCCATAGTACCGACCATTATACGCCAGGCTCTCGACAAGAAATGCCCGGCGATCATGGTGGGAGACACAAGCCCGATCCGCGATCTTACTTTCGTGGAAGACACCGCGGCGGCGTTTTTGACCGCAGGTTCCGCCGAGCTCGAATTTGGCCATGCCTACAATGCCGGAAGCCAGCGCGCCGTGACGATCTCGGACATATTGGATCTGGTGATCGAGTTGAGTGGCTGCAAGAAACCAATCCACCGGGACGAGCGCCGCCTGCGGCCGCAGAATTCCGAGGTGCGTGCCTTGCTGGCCGATTCTTCGCTCCTCGAAAGCAAGACTGGATGGCGTGCCCAGACCAGCCTGCGCGAAGGCCTGGAGCGGACCATCGGATGGTGGCAAGGGCGCCTCAGCGAAGGCCGGGTGCGACACGAGATGGGCTACATGACATGAGCTTTCGCCCGGGAGGATTGGCTCTGTTGATTGCGGCTGCCTTGTCGTTGGATTTGACCGTGGCAGGCAGTCGGCAAAGCAGCGCGTCGAGACAATTTGTTGCGCCAGTGACGATGGACTTGCCCGATTATCTCCAACCCGCGACCGACCCAGCCTTCGGGACAATTTTCATGCGCATTACCAAGCCTGGGGCCCTTGGGAATGGAGTCGTATGCGAGAAAAAATTCTGCAGCCACCGTTATTCCAGCGCCCAGGCCTGGAATTCGGACCAGACTCTCCTCGTCATCACCAACGGCTGCAATGGCATGTGCTTTTTCGACGGGCAGACCTATGTCCCGCTCTTCCGTCGTGCTCGATCGGCTGAATGCGAATGGCATCCGCAAAATGCCGATCTGATGATCTGCGTTCAGGACCGGAAAATTTCGACCTGGGCGCCGCGGACCAATCGCGAAGACGTCCTGTTCGTTTCACCGAATTATCGTGATCTTCAGTTCGGGCCGTCCAAAGGCAATCCCAGCCGTGACGGCGATCGCATAGCAGTGCGCGCAATCCGTGGGGATGGCGCGATGGTTGTATTTGCCTATGATCTCAAGCAGCGCCGGAAATTTCCGGACATCGATCTTGCTCAGCTTGCCGGAACCGTCAGCGCCTGCTCGATCTCCCCGCTCGGTGCGAACATCCTGTGCTTTCAGAATGTGAACGAGGACACAGAGCAGCGGGCTATTTTCTCCGTCGACGGGACGTTGCGGCAGAGGTGGACTGACCATCATCGCCCCGGCCATGGCGATATGACGGTGGATAACGACGGCAGCGAAGTTTTCGTGGGCATCAGCAAGTCCGACCCTGACAAATATCACGTCATCAAAAGGAGGCTGGGCGACGGAAAGGTCACCTCACTTATGAAGTTTGGCGAAGCCGAGCATGCATCCCTGCGGGCATTGGACAGGCGCGGTTGGGTGTTCGTAAGCTATGGCGGCAAGCCGGAAGAGATATCTGCCAATCCCGACTGGGCGCCATATGCGCGAGAGGTGATCGCGCTTCGCCTCGACGGCAGCGGGGAGGTTCGACGCATCACGCAAACTCACAACGTCCCGTCCGATTACTGGAGCGAGACCCATGCCTCGCCATCCCCCGACGGCTCGCAGGTAATCTGGTCGAGCAACTGGGGCGTGCCTGGCGGGCCGGTCTACGAATTCGTCACCCGTCTCGATTGGCCGGAAGAGCCGCGGTCGAACCAGAAGGAGATTGCCGCCAATGGTCCTCGTTGATCGAATGCTTCTTGTCGTGTTCGGTATGCTGGCTGCCATGAATACGGCTGCTGCAGCGGAACCGCGGGTCGCCTATCGACTTTCTGCCGGCGACACCGTCGAGATTGGAATTGCCTCCATCCCGGAGCGAACGCAACGTGCGGTGGTCCAGATGGACGGCACGATCGCGCTTCCCGAAGTCGGGATGGTTTCGGTGGGGGGCTTAACTCCGGCTGAACTGCAAACGCGCATGCAGACGATCTTGCCGACCAAGATATTCCACCAGCGTCTGCCTGATGGGCGGGAGCAAATGATCGTCATCAAGCCGACAGACGTGACCGCCGTGGTTGCGGAGTACAGGCCGATCTATGTGACCGGCGACGTGCTCACTCCCGGACAGCAGGCCTACCGCCCGCTGATGACCGTGCGGCAGGCGATTGCCGTGTCAGGCGGTTTCAGCCTTTTGCGGTCCCGGGCAAACCAGGTTGGCCCGGATCCGGTGGATCTGCGGCGCGATTACGAGTCGCTTTGGGGGGAATATACGAGAGATTATTTTCATAGCGCCCGCATCCGCGCCGAACTTCAGGACAAACCGACTTTCGACATGCAGCCACCACAAGGATCTCCCTTGCCGGCAAGTTTTGCGTCGGCGATCGCGCAGGCTGAAGCGGAAGGGCTGAAGCTCTCGTTGGACAACTTCCGGCAAGAGCAGGGCTTTCTCGAAAAAAGTGGCAAGGATGCTGCTGCACAAACCGAGACCCTGCTCAAGCGCGAGCAGGCCGAAGCGGATGGAGTGAAGGCGGACGAAGACGAGCTGGCGCGCGTAAGGAAAGCGTTTGAGTCCGGAAATCTAACCAATACCCGGCTTGCCGATGTCCGGCGCGCTTTGGTTCTTTCTTCCAGCCGAGCACTCGAAACGTCGGTTGAGCTTATGAGAGCACGACGTCAGCAGGACGATTTTACCAGACAGCACGAACGCAATGTCAACCAAAGAAGGATGGGTCTGCTGACTGAGTTGAAGGATACCAACGTGCGTCTTGCCGACGTTAGCGCAAGACTTCGCGCCGCCAGCCAGAAGTTGCAGCCCACGGGAGCGGCCGCTCTGCCGTTGCCGGTTGCCGGCGAAACGATCCAGGCCGAGGTCACGATCATTCGCAAGGTCGGCGAAGAATGGCGAAAACAGCTTGCCCAAGAAGACACCGAGGTCATGCCGGGAGACACGATCGAGGTCAGATTCAGCAGCGCTCTCGAAAATGCGGCGACCCGATAGATCGGCTGCGCCCCGATCCAATCGGCCGCCGCACTGTCGGTTGAGTGTGGGCAACCGCTTTACTGCCTGAAAGCTCTGGAAAACTGGTCGGTGAGGGGCTTCATCAAGTAGGACCAGACACTGCGCTCGTCGGTTCTTATGTGGACTTCGGCGGGCATGCCCGGTTTGAGTATTTTCTCTCCTGTCAGGCACGTCGCTTCATTCTCGACGTCGATGCGCGCCGAAAAAAAGGAAAGCTGGCGTTGCTGATCCTTGATCAGATCCGCTGAGACGCGCTTGACCGAGCCTTCGCAAGCAGGTGTGGTGCCGGCGTCGAACGCTGGAAAGCGGATCGACACCTGCTGTCCGGGATGAATCTCGTCGATACGCGACGGAGGAATGGAAGCGTCGACGACAAGGTTGTCGGAATCGGGCACAATCATCATGAGCACCTCTCCCGCGCCAATCACGCCTCCTACGGTATGGACCGAGGATTCTTGTACTGTGCCCGATTGCGGGGCACGAATGTCTGTCCTGCTGAGTTCGTCTTCGGCCACCACCTTGCGCTCACTGAGCTCGGTCTGCTTGGCTTCCGTTTCGCGAAGTTCGTTGGTCACGTCGCTCCGCATTTGTTCGTCGAGCTGAAGCACCTGCAGGTCCGTTTCACTGATGTGAGCTTGGACCTCTGCTATCGCTGCGACAAGGCGTCCCGATTCGCCGCGAGCCCGGGTCTTGTCCAGGCTGACATTGCTCAACCTCTCCTTGGACACCAACTTCTTTGCGTAGAGAGATTCGACATCCGCAAGGTTCTTGGTCAGCAGATCCAGAGACTCGTCCGTTGCAGACTGCTGCGATTTGAGGCCATCGATCTGACGTTCCAGCTGCTTCGCGCGGCTTTGTAATTGTGCCTTCTGGCCAGCCAGCGCCGCAGCACGGCTTTCAAACAAGGCACGCTCGCCACTGACAAGTGCCGCCACTTGCGGGTCGCCCATTTGAGCGCGAAGGTCGGGCGGGGTCTGCATTTCCGGCAGACCCTGGCGCTCGGCCTCCAGTCGGGCCAGACGAATGGTGGCGCGATTGAGGTCCTCGGTGACTATCTGCAGGTTTGCTCGGGTCAATGTGTTGTCCAGCCTGACCAACACATCGCCGGCCTTCACATGATCGCCGTCCTGAGCGAAGATTCCGCCGATGGTGCCGCCGGTTTGATGCTGGACTTTTTTAATGTTGCTTTCGACCACCACGGTTGCGGGCGCAATCACCGCGCCGGCAATCTTGGTCAATCCCAACCAGAGCCCGCCGCCAAAGATCAACAGCAAGCTGGTTGCCAGGCCCAAGAGCAGATTGGCCCGGATGCCATCCGGCTCTGGCTTCGTCTCCAACGAACGGCCTTCGCCACCGGCTGCGACGTATGACACGGCAACAGCAGAGCGATACCTCGCATATGCCCGGCTGCACCCTTGTGCGGCGGAACGACAATGTGCTGCTAGGCTCCGGACCAGAGTACCCCAGGGTAGATTGGCTCGAATCCCATCCGGCTGCGGCTTCTGCCCGGTCGGCGGGCCTTCGCCGCCAACCGCAGCATATGACGACATGGTCACGTTAGACACTAAGCAATACCTCACGCATGCCCGCTTGCACCGTGCTGCAGCGGAACGACAATGTTTGGCTTGTCCGGGCGCGGGAAGGGCCGGACCACATTTGCCAGAACGTCTTCGCGCGAGCCGAACGAATGGAGCATCCCGTTCGACAGGACGAGTACCTGATCGATGTTGACGAGAGCGGAGGGGCGATGCGCAACGACGATCACGATACCGCCGCGCCGACGCACTGCCAGGATTGCGCCGGCCAAAGCAGCATCACCGTCTGCATCCAGATTGGAATTTGGTTCGTCAAGAACGACGAGGAATGGATCGCCGTAAAGTGCCCTGGCAAGCCCGACGAGCTGCCTCTGCCCAGCCGAAAGGGCCGCGCCGCCTTCTCCGATGCGTGTTTGAAAACCCTGCGGAAGACGCATGATCATCTTGTCCACGCCCGCGGCCTTGGCAGCTGCCAGCACGCCTTTTGCGTCGCTTTTACCGCCGAACCTCGAAATGTTGTCGGCGATCGTCCCGTCGAACAGCTCAACGTCCTGCGGCAGGTAGCCAATATGAATGCCGAGCAGTTCTGAGTTCCACTGATCGAGCGAGGCGCCGTCCAATCTTACCGTGCCACGAAGCGGCTTCCATGCGCCGACCAAAGCGCGCACGAGCGTGGTCTTGCCGGAGCCGCTCGGGCCGACGACCGCCAACCCTGCGCCTCTCGCCAAGCGGAAGCTTACATTGAAGATGGTGGGCTTCTGCAGGCTTGGTGGCGCGACGGTCAATTCCTCGACCGCAAGCTCAGCCTTCGGGCCGGGCAGTTCCATTGGCTCTTGCTGGCTATCAAAAGCATCCAGGGCTGCCGCCAGCTCGGAATAGCTTTTGCGGGTTGCCAGAAACCCTCTCCAGTTTGCGATCGCCACATCGACCGGTGCCAGCGAGCGGCCCAGCAATATGGACGATGCAATGATCACGCCGGGCGAGGCCTCGCCTCCGATCACAAGGTAGGCACCAAGCCCCAGCACACATGATTGCAGGGCCATTCGGAGCGTCTTCGACAGTGAGCTTGCTGCGCCGACGACGTCGGAGAGCCGTTCCTGGTTCTTCAGATAAAGATGACTGACCTCGTTCCAGCGCCGGCTAAGCGGGGCGGAAAGGCCCATCGCCTGAACAACCTCTGCGTTGCGGCGGCCGGAGTCGGCCAGAAGCCGCTGCGCTACGAGTGTCTCAGATGCACGAGCCGCTGGTTTGCGGCCGATGATCTCGGCAACCACCGTCAAAAACACAACGGCACATGCGCCGAGCGTTGCCAGCACGCCAAGCGCGGGGTGCAGCAGATAGATGACCACCATATAAAATGGTATCCAGGGAGCGTCGAACAAGACTGTCGGCCCGAGCCCGGAAAGAAAGCCACGTAGCTGGTCCAGATCACGAAGCGGGTGTACCCGGTTCGCATCCGGCCCGGCGACGAGGGGCAGGGAAAGCGAGGCTGCGAACGCTTTTTGCTGCAGATTTCTATGCAGGCGGCTGCCGATGCGGACCAACAGGCGAAGCCTCACGAAATCGAGGAGCCCATAGGCCGCGTAAAGTCCCAGCATCCCGACTGTAAATCCGATAAGAGTCGGCACGCTCTGCGAAGGCAGCACGCGGTCATAGACCTGGAGCATGTAGACGGAGCCGGTCAAGGCGAGGATATTTATCAATGCCGAGAAAACGCCTACGCCGACGAGGCCGTGCACACAGCCGAACATTGCGGAGCGGAGATCGAGCGAGCGCCCTTTGGTCGACTTCATGATGTGCGCTCGTTGACGCGAAATTGCCGCGCAATCTCGTCGATTCTTTCGATGAGGGACAAACTTTAACCTTCCGGGAAGCAGCAGCCCCGCCCCGCTGCTGAACATTACGAATTGCTTACATACGTGCCTTCTTTGATTAAAATGTAGCAAAATCGTGACGCCAGGCTGAGAATTCGGCAACTGGCTCGCCAGGCTGGGGATAACCGGGTCAGGTAAGGAGATATTCCTAATCATGACACCCGGCAGAAGCTTATGATCATCTTTGTAGCATCAAGGCTTCAAAGCGTCTGGCGACGGATGGGTTTTGATTTTGTCGATCGAGAGTTAAACGGTTTTGAGATACACTTCATCGGTACGTCGGCCACCAACGCCGGCTAAATCGGGGAGGCGAGTGTCGTGAGCGAAGAGATCAATGTTGCCGATGCCTACGGCAGGGGGCGCAGCACCTTCATGGGATTGCAGTTGCTGGTCTCGCCCGGTGCGCTTGTTCCTCGGCCGGAAACGGAACTGCTCGGCAAGGCCGCTCTCGATGTCCTGAGCCAACTGAACCTGCCGGTGCCTCGCGTTGTCGACATGTGCTGTGGGGCGGGCAATCTGGCGTGCGCCATCGCGCACCACGCTCCCACCGCGCGCGTGTGGGCAAGCGATCTTACCGACGGATGCGTGGAGGTCGCGCGCCGCAACGTCACCCATCTTAAAATCGAGGACCGGGTAACGGTGCTTCAGGGCGACTTGTTCAGCGCCTTCTCAGGCTTGGAGCTCGACGGCACTATCGACGTGATCGTTTGCAACCCGCCCTACATTTCGGAAAAACGGCTCGAGGGCGACCGTTCGCATCTGGTCGAGCTCGAGCCGCGTGAAGCATTCGCAGCCGGCCCCTACGGCCTGAGCATCCACATGCGGGTGCTCAAGGAGGCGCCGCGCTATTTGCGGCGCGGAGGCATCCTCCTTTTCGAAGTGGGGCTTGGCCAGGACCGGCAGGTCATGAGTTTGCTCGAGCGTTCCAAGGCCTATGAGAGTATCCGGGCAGTCACCAACCAGGCCGGTGAGGTCAGGGTGGTTGTGGGACATACGAGGGCGCAGGCGTAAGCATCGCAGCCGCGGCAGGTAGACGCGCTGTCGCGGCTAGAAACGGCCGGGAAGCTGAAACAGAGTTGCGCGAGATTTCGGAAATCAGTTTCTCTTGCGTCAGTTTCTCTTGCGCATGACGTATTGCGCAATTCCCTCGATGGAATCGAGATTCTCCGGCAGCAGCTCGCTGTCTTCGACCGTGATGCCGAAGGTCTCCTCGATGAAGCCGATAACCTCGAGCACACCCGTCGAGTCCACGATGCCCTGGTCGAGGAGCGAGGTGTCGCTCTCCAGGCTCTCGGGATCGGCTATATAGAAATTCGAGGCCAGGAAAGCGCGAATTTGTTCGCTGCAGGTATCGGTTCTATCCTTGGTAGATAACATTTATTTCGCCTCCGGTACAAAAGATGAATGCTGATCAACTTCGCCCTGGTACCGACTCATGACAGGGCCGTTTTTTTGAGCTTACCCGTGTCGGTCATCGGCAGACTGGGTACGATGACGATGGACTTCGGAACCATGAAGTTTTCCAGCCGTCTCTGGCACTCTTTCTGCAACTGCTTTTCACCGATCATGCTTCCCTGCTCCATCACGACAAATGCCTTCACTGCTTGCCCGAGCAGTTCGTCCGGAACGCCGATGACCGCGGCTTCCCGTACGCCCGCAATGTTCATCAACACGTTTTCTACCTCCTTCGGCGCTATCTTCTCTCCGCGCGATTTTATGATCTCGTCGCCGCGACCGACGAAGTAGAGGTAGCCCTCGGCGTCCATCCGGCAGTAGTCGCCGGTGTATAGGACCTGCTCACCCGGCAGCGGGCCGGGCTTGAGCTTCCTGGCTGTCGCCTCCGGTTTGCCCCAATAGCCCTTCATCACCGTCGCTCCGCGGATGACGAGCTGACCAACGATGCCGGGGCCGACCCGCCTGTCATGCTCGTCGACAATCCACATTTCCGTATTGGGGATGGCGATCCCGACGCTCGACGGCTTTCGCTCCAGATCCTCCGGCGGCAGGTAGGTGCAGCGCTTGCATTCGGTAAGGCCGTACATCGAATAGATGCGGGCGCCAGAAAACAGCTCTTGCAGCAGGAGAATGTGCTTGAGCGGCAGGGCGGCCGCAGTGTTCGTGACGTAGCGAATACTCGAAAAATCCTGATCCCTGAGAGACCTGAGCTCCCCGAGTGCGGCGAAGATGGTCGGTACGCCGGGAAAACCCGTCACCCTTTCTTGCTTGATCAGCCCAAGGATCTGCGCCGGGAAGGCGAATGAGCGCTCAAGCACCAGCCGGGCGCCCGCGCCGAATGCCATGATCATCTGGTAAAGACCGTAGTCGAAGGCGAGCGGCAGGACATTGAGGATCACCTCGTCTTCGGCAAGCGCCAGGTATGAGGAAATCGAGGCGCACGCGGCGATCATGTTTCGATGCGTCAGCATCACGCCCTTGGGCTCGCCCGTCGAGCCGGACGTATAAATGATCGCAGCGAGATCGATGTCGATGCAGCGGCGCCAGGGCGGCGTGCTGCCGGCTGCCGCGACCGCAGCGTCCCAGCGCACAGCATGCGGCAATTCTTGCAGGTCGCTGTGTTCGATCGGCCCGGAGACGATCATGCGGCGCAACGATGGGCAATTCCGCGCCGGCTCCCTGAAAATCGAGTGCAGGTGTTTGTCGGTGATCAGTGCCGTCGGGCGGCAATCGTTGAGCAGATAATCAAGCTTGTCGCTTTTGGTGAGCGGATTGACGATGCACACCACGGCGTTGGCCTTTAGCACCGCCCAGAACGCAATGACGGCCTCGACAGTGTTGTCGGCGAAGACCACCACGCGATCGCCACGCGCAATTCCGGCATCGGTCAAATGGTGCGCTATGGCGTTCGAACGCATATCGAGATCGCCATAAGTGACGCGTTGATTGCCGCACACCAGGGCCACCTTCTCGCCGAGCCGGCTGGCAGAGTGGGTGAGATAGTCGTGCAGGAGCGGTACGGCGCCATGCATCATGCGAGCACCTCTTCGCGGTGTTCGCGGTCGATATCGATGCTGAGCTTGAGCGTGCGGGCCCCACTTGGACGGCTCGCGATAAATTGCCGATGGAGAAGCTGCGTCGACAGCACTCCGACCAGCGCCATATTGTCGGAGTTGGACAGGTCGCCGCCGCCGGCGCTGGCCTGGCACTTGCTCAAGAGCCGGGTAACCGACTTGGGATCGAAGACGTTCGCTTCGCGCAGCGCCGCCTCCGAAAGTGCTTCGCGAATGTAGGCCGGAGCGCCATCTGCGACAAAGCAAAGCGCGTTGGGAGCCCGGTAAGGCTGCTTCTTGCGGGTGACGATTTCCGACGGCACGATCGGTTGCGCTACGCGCTTCAGCACATGCTTTTCATCGAGCACGCGCAGCTTGTAGGCGGCCGGAAGCGAATTCGCGAGTCTCACGAGTTCATGATCGAGGAACGGGAAGCGCCCCTCGACGGAATGAGCCATCAGCATTCTGTCCCCTTGTGAGGAAAGCAGGTATCCCGACATCAGCGTCTGAATCTCGATATACTGGTCCTGCGCAAGAGAGCCCCATCGCGAAAACTCCGGCGGCAGGCGGGCAAGCAGCTCGGACACGGCGTTATGGCGCTCCGTTTGGGCGCGCATGTCTGCCGAAAACAGCCGCTTGATGGCGCTTGTGGTTCGCCAGCGCGTGCCATGCGCAAAACCAGGCGCGTCACAGGCGTGGATGTCGCGCCCGAAGAACTGGCGTGCCATCGCCTGCTGCTGTACCGGCGAGCGGCTGAGATAGGGATAGAGGCGCTCCAGCAGCCGCGAGCGTCGCGTCGAGGCGGGCTGGCGTCCCCAGAAGCGGCGGACCTTGCCTTCGCGGAACAAATCGTAGCCGGCGAACATTTCGTCGGCCCCTTCGCCGGTCAGCACGACCTTGATGCCATGCTGGCGCACCAGTCTCGAGAGCAGGAACAGCGGCGCCGGCGCGGTCCTGAGGATTGGCCGCTCGGTGTGGTAGATCACCTCAGGGAAGATGCCAGCGATATCGCTGCGCGAAACAACCACCTCATGATGGTCACTGCCGGCCACGCCGGCAACCAGGCGCTGGAAATGCGTCTCATCATACTCGGCGTCGGCAAAACGCAGCGAGAAAGTCTGGAAGCGCTCGCCCGCGAAGCGTCTCCCCAGCGTGGCGACCAGCGAGCTGTCGAGCCCGCCGGACAAATAGCAGCCGACCGGCACGTCGGCGCGTACTATCCTGAGCGCCGTCGCGGCGTCCAGGGCGCTGCGCACTTCCTCCACCGCGTCATCAAGCGAGCCGGTGAATTCATCATCGCCGGGTCCGTCAACCTCTGGATAGTCAGGCTTCCAAAAAGCCCGCTCCCGGACGACGCCGCTGTCATAAATGCGGATATGCCCCGGCGTGAGTTCGCTTACTCCTCCAAACACGCCTTGTGGCGGCGCGACAGTCCAGAGTGTGAAAGTCTGATCGATGCCGGCTGGATCGAAGGCGCGGGGTATATCCGCATCGGCCGCGAAAATGGCCTTCACCTCGCTGGCGAAGTAAAGCCGCCCGCCATGCTCGCAAAAGTGCAGCGGGCAAATGCCGAACCGATCCCGAGACAAGACGAGACGAGCTGCCACGGAGTCCCAGATGGCGACTGCCCACTGCCCATTCATTCGCTCGAAGGCGGCCTCGCCCCACGCATGATAGGCATGGACGATGACCTCGGTGTCGCTGCGTGTGCGGAAGCAATAACCGAGCGCAACCAGATCTTGTCGCAGCTCGACGTAATTGAAGATTTCGCCGTTGAAGACGATCCACATTGTGTCGCCCGCGCCGGCGAGTGGCTGCTGGCCGCTTGCGAGATCGATGACGGACAGGCGGGCATGCGCCAATCCCGCACGTCTGTCCCGGTAAAGGCCGCGTTCGTCCGGGCCGCGATGCGCCAGCGCCCCCGCCATGCGTATCAGCGCATCCCGGGAAGGGGGCGCCGCTGCGGCGCTCAGCGACACAATTCCGGCGATGCCGCACATCGCCTAGCCCTCGCCCATTGAAGAGGACACCAACGGCCGCGCGTGAAGATAACGTGCGGCGCGCCGCTTGCTGTCGATATCCTTGAAAACCTTCTGGACCTGCATCACCGTGAGGCTGGTTGCCTCAGCGACGTCTTCGTCGGCGATCCCATGGTTCAAGCCGTAGAGGCACAGATCCATCAGATAATAAGGAAGCGCGAAGTAGAACTCCTCCTGACTCTGCGCCATCGAGAAGGTGTCCGTGGTGGGCGGTCTGCGCCGGACCTCTTCGTCCACCCCAAGATATTCGGCCAATTGGTAGACCTGGGTCTTGTAGAGGTGGACGATTGGCATCAGGTCGGCAATTCCGTCGCCCTGCTTGACGAAGAAGCCCTGGTCGTACTCCAGGCGGTTCGGCGTGCCCGCTACCGCGTAGTTGAGGCGGTCGGCATGGTAGTATTCGGTCATCTTGCGCAGGCGCTGCTTGTAGTTGGTTGCAGCGACGATCTGCAGATAGGCTGCCGACGGCAGGCGCACTGTGTCGGTCCTGCCCTCGGGGTCCTGAACCGTGAGGCGCGTGATGTTGAGACCGTTGCTCTCGAGAACCGAGGCGAGCACCAGCTTGCATTTCCAGCCGTCCCCATATTCGGGAACGACGGTCTGGATTGCTTCGGTCTGCCGTCTATAGGCGCCGGTCGCTTCCAGGGCCGGCGTTATATCCTCCAGGATCGTTTCGATACCAAGGTGTGCGGCGACAATGCGGCCGAGCCTCAGTGAGTCGCCGGAGGAATGGCGCTCCGGCATGAATATCCCGAGGACCTTGCCTTTCCCAAAGGCGCGAACACACAACGCCGCAACGACGGAGCTGTCGATGCCGCCTGAGAGGCCGACAACCACGCCTCGACGTCGCAGCGTGCCAAGGACCTGCTGGCGCAAGATCTGGACGATGCGATCGACTTCCGCGCCAGCGTCGAGCACCAGGGCGTCTTTGCCGAATGATGAGATCAGGTCGATGGCTTGTACTCCAGTTTGCGAGACTCGATTGGCGAATAGGTTTTCGCCACCGCTTTCTCGATAAGGGGACGATTGGTGGTAAGGTGAGGCTCTACAACCAGATCGATGTGGCTGCCGACGATCGGAATCACGTCCAGATGGGCGAAGACGTTATCCCAGCCGATTGCCAGAGGCATTCCGGGTCGAGCACAGCGGAACAGGGTGCCTGTGATCGGCAGAGCCGGCTTTGGCTCGGCCACCCACTGGAAGAAGGCTTGCGCGCGCAAAACCTCTTGCAGTTCTAGTTTGGTTCTAAAGCTCGTCGCGTTGAACTGTCCTTGAGCGAAGCGGTCGAGAAACTGGACCAGTTGTGCCTCGCGCTTCATTGCCACGGCAACTTTCGCGAGGGCGCGGCAAGCCATCCGGTAAGCGGACACGCGGTTGGTTCGGATTCGATTGACTGTGCGCGTAAACGTCTCCCAGCGGGCGCTTCGCTCCCCGACGAGGCTGGTGTCGAGGATGCCGAGGAACTTTACGGTTCGCCCCGCTGCCAGCAGCCGCGCCGCAACTTCGAAGGCAACAGCGCCGCCGAGCGAATGGCCGAGAAGTCGTACATGGCCCGAGGGTTGGGCGCGGCGGATCTGGTCGACGGCGGCGTCGGCCATATCGGCGAGGCTGTCTTGTCCGCGCAGTATCATAGCCAGGGCCGGATACCTGATCGGGGCAACACGGGTCACCTTGCCCATCGCTGCTGCAAAGGCAGCAAGGCTCGGGCCATAGCCGACGGACCCGGGGAACAGAAAAAGAATGGGAGGGTCGTGCTTCTGGGCGCGCGCGCTTTGATCGCCTGCCTGGGCGGACACGACCGCCTTGATCATTTGCTCCAGGCTCATCCCGACGGTGAAGGCCTCAAGGCCGAGTTCCTGCCCGATGGCGCTTTCGATTTCCATGACGCAGTGCAGCAGCTTTAGCGAATCTCCTCCGGCGTCATCCCAGCGTCCTGCCGCTACGCGCGTATTGAGAATGCTGGTCCATGCCCGCTGGA
Source organism: Mesorhizobium sp. M0437 (assembly GCF_040321335.1). Taxonomy (NCBI): domain Bacteria; kingdom Pseudomonadati; phylum Pseudomonadota; class Alphaproteobacteria; order Hyphomicrobiales; family Phyllobacteriaceae; genus Mesorhizobium; species Mesorhizobium sp. M0437. The sequence continues at coordinate 20,382 of NZ_JAMYRK010000044.1, read as the reverse complement.
CGACCTGCTGCGCGGTCAGCTTGCCTTGCGGCTCGAGCGGACGCGCGGTCGCCGCTGTCTCTCTGGCTGAAAGATCCATCTCTGCAAGTGTCGTGATGTCGACTTTGCCGCTCGGCAGACGCGGAATCTCGGCGATCGTGTGCAACCGCAAGGGACGCAGCGGCGGCGGCAGATTGGTCCTGACAAGCTGGCGAAGCTCGTCCGAAAAGGTCGCTTCGGCCGAGCGCCGAGGAATAGCAAAGGCGACAAGCTCATTCGCGGCCGTGACGATTGCCACGGCATCCGCGACAGAGGGTGCACAACGCAGCACCCGTTCGAGTTCGGCTGGCTCGACGCGTCGACCGTTGATTTTTACCTGGCGCCCCTTGCGACCGACGATGTGCAGTAGGCCTTGATCATCAAGTCGAACGAGGTCACCTGTCGCGAAAATCCGAAGGCCTGGATCGTGCGGGTCTGATGTTGCCGGCACAACCGCCCCCTCCTCCCAATGGCCAAGCAGGACATACGGGCTCCTGATCAGAAGCTCTCCGCTGCGGCCCGGTTGAACGCGGCGGCCCGCTTCGTCGACAATTGCGAAGGCGATTCCAGGCAGCAGCCAGCCAACTGGAACCGAATCTCCATGCTCTGGCCAGTCTCGCGGCAGGAACCATTGCGAGCCGGTGGTCTCGGTTGACGAATAACCGATCTGGATAAGGCACGTATCGGAGACGGCCTTGCGCAGCAGGGCGATGTCGGTCCAGGGCACCTTCTCGCCACCGATCCGGGCGACTCTGAGTGAATGGAACGCTTCTGCAGGTCCGTCTGCCATAAGCGCGCGAAGCAGTGCCGGCACCAGATAGGTGATTGTCACGTCTTCGGATCGCACCAGGCGTTGAACGGCGCGCAAGCCGACCGCTTCGACTTCGACCAGATGCAAGGTGGCGCCGGTGAGAAGAGCAGCAAGAATCTCCCGGCACCCGGCGATTGTGGCCGGTCCGGTCAATGGCAGGAAAACGTCATCCGAGTTGATGTGGCACGCATCGACATATTGCTGGACCCGGCACAGCAAGCTGCGCTGGCTGTTAACGATGCCTTTGGGCCGGCCCGTACTCCCTGACGTATAAAGCACGATGGCGGGCGCATCGACCGAGACGGAATAAGAACGAGGCACTTGCCCAGCCTGCGAGGCCGCACTGGTCGACACATCGATCCAATTGACCAGGTGAGGCAAACCATCGGGTCGGACATTGCCCTCGCCCAGGACAGCCGAGAGCCGCGCCCCGGCCACGATTTCAAGGATACGCGAGCTAGGATCTCGCGCGTTGAGTGGCACCGAAGGCCGCCCAGCCGTCATGCTTGCCAGCATGGCAATGGGATACCAGGCCGAGTTGGCCTGAAGAATCCCTATCGCCTGTCCGTCTGGGACGGCCGCCGCGATCTGGTGGGACAGCGTCTCGACTGACCGGAGGAGCTGGGAATAGGTCAGACGATTGGCGCCGTCGCTGATTGCAAGCTTGTCGGGGTACTGGCGGACGACATTTCTCAGGTGATCGAAGGCCGCAATGTTGGTAAAATCGACGCCCAATCTTTGAAATGGGCGCAGTACGGGACCACCCTGATCCAGTGCGTATTGTGGGACACTTGACCAATTATCCGAGGTCGTTGTCTGACAATCCACCGCTAGATCCTGATCCGCGACTTCTGATCCCAAATATGCCGAAGACATGAGTTGCCTACGCTAAGATTAGGGTCACTTATCGCCCCCCGCCCCAATCTTTTCATCGATCATTCTGATGATGCCCCGATCTTCGCTCAATGACGCTTGGTTAGTCACTTCGCCTGTTTCGCAAGCCGCCGGCAGAGCCAATCATGCCGGGCTCGCTGGCTGTTGTGGTGCGCATGACACGGACACATGCCAAGGCGGGCTCGAAGACCAAGGTGGGGTCGAAGATGGAATTGCCGCTATTCAGGCATATTGCCTATTCGGTGGTTCTTCCGGACGATACCGCCGATGTTTCGGTGTCGGAATAGCTGCCGGGGACGAAACAATAGGCATAGATCTGTCCCCGATTTTCGTCGGTCACGCGGATCCAATCCTTTTCCCACGTTCGGAAGGTAATACGCCCGCCCGTCATCATAGCTGCGGCTCTGAACGGACTCGGCGCGTTGACAACGCGCACCGAGATAACATCGTCGCCGTCCATACGCTCGACGAGATACGTCTGCATGAAAGCCTCCCCATGCCCCGCTAGATCACCCGCACTTTAACGCCGGCTAATGAATTCGGTTGCAACTGCTTGGCGAAACTTTGGGTCCGATACTTTCCGTACCCACCGGCAACTTGGTCCTCCGTATCCGTCAGGTTTTTCAGCGACGGGATGCCAGTTCAGGGGATGGCAGGCTGATTGCGGCCATGCCGGCGACATGCCAATCTGCGCCGCAACGTTAGGCCTTCGCCTCCGCGGGCAATGGAAAAGGCGCTCGAATGGGCTCCTTTATGCTGTCCGTGATCTGGCATTCTGCCCGTGATTTGGCCTCATCGGACGACCCTGCAGGCCTTTGCGAGACATCCACATAGCGTGGCGTCGCCATCACCGAGGCATAGCAATGTGCGTCGGCGGAGAAATGGGACGGTTCGAGGTTTTCTGAACCTGCCTCACGACGACTGCGTCGTGTCGACGATCCGTTGGAACAGATGGCCTGGTGCTGGAACGTCAATCGTATTTGGCCAGGAAGCGCCCGACGGCGCTGAGGCAGTCGTGCTTTTCCTCCACATGCGGCATGTGGCTGGAATTCGGGAAGACCAGGCCTTCAACGCACGGGATAAGATCCAGAAAGGGCTGGACGCAGGCCTCGGTCGCTTCGTCGTAGAAGCCGCGGAAAACCAGGGTCGGCGCCTCGATCCGATGCAGGCGGTCAACGATGGTCCAGTTCCGCATCGTGCCGATGACGTGGAACTCATTCGGACCGTTCATGGTGTGATAGACGGTCGGATCTTCCTCGATTGCCGCAAATGTCCGGGCGACCTCTGGCGGCATCGGAACGACGCGACAGACATGACGGTCGTAGAAAGCCTTCGTCGCCGCAACATATTCGGGCTGATCGGTGGTTCCCGCCGCTTCGTGCCGGTCGAGCGCACTTTGCACATCGGCTGGCAACTCGGCGCGCAATTGCCGGGCTCCTTCCACCCACAGCGCCATCGAGGCCAGCGAATTGGCCAGGATCAATGCCTTCAGCCCCTCAGGGCGGCGCACGGCGTGCTCGGCCGAGAGTATGCCGCCCCAGGACTGGCCGAGCAGGGTATAATGGCCGGCAATGCTGAGATGGGCGAGCAACGCATCGAGTTCGCCCAGGAAGAAATCGACGGTCCAGAAGTCGCCGCCCTTGTCCGGCAGATGGGTCGATTTGCCGTTGCCGATCTGATCGTAGTGGATGACGGCTCGCCCGGTTCCGGCAAGCTCCTTGAATGAGTCCACATAGTCGTGGGTGCAGCCCGGTCCACCATGAGCGACGACCAGGGGCACCTTGCCCGACCCGATGTCCCCGGTCACACGGTACCAGGTGCGATAGCCCTTGTAGTCGCTAAATCCTTCGGTGATCGCATGTGCCGTCACAGTCCAAGCTCCGCATCATGGCGCGGCAGGAGCCACTTTGGTGCACCCCTCCCAAGCCTTGTTTGCGGCCGACGGTACTAAGCGGCCCAGCGCATTTACAGCTAGCACTATTTATAGGTTCGCCGGTTATGGGTTCGCCCGAGGCAAGGCCGATCGCCCGCAGGTCGCGAGCCTCAATGCTCCGGTTCGAGCAGCCGGTAATGGGCGGCGAGCGCGATGGCATGGAAGCGGTTGCGCGCGCCAAGCTTTCGCGTCGCCGCGTTGAGGTGCAGCGTTGCGGTAGGCACCGCGCGGCCAATCTCACGCGCAACCTGCTTGGCCGTCAGTCCGGCAGCGGCCAGGCGCAGGCACTGACGTTCGCGCGACGTCAGATGGACATGTTGGCAGGTGCGGATTCCGGCGTCGAAACCGGCGTAGGCGGAGTCATGCAGCAGATGACCCAGATCTCCGATCTCGGCGATCAAGGGTCTGGCTTCGAGCTCGAACCCGGCCTCCGGATCGGCACGGATCGCAGTGAAGGTGGCGAGATCGCCGCCGGCAAGGCGAATGGGTACGGTGACGCCGCAGGTCATCCTGGTGTCAAGCAAATAGCTGACCACAGGATCGTGCTTGGACTGGAGCACGCGCTGCATGACGGTGCTCTGAACGCCGCTGTGCGACCAGAGAAACGGTCTGGATACGGTGAGCGCGGCCTCCTGCACCGGGTCAAGCTGATAATATCCGCCCTTGCACCAGAGATCCTGCATGTCGCGCGGCACGTTGCGCAGAGCCATCAACGAGGGCGTGATAAGCTCGCCCTTGTGACTGACCGGCACGGGCGTATAGTCGTAGATGAATGCGGTGAAACCGATAGGCTCCAGCACCTCCGTTGCCACCGCCATGGCAGCGTCGATGCTCATTCCGGTTTGGAACCGGCTCTCTAGATCGCCTGGAAGGCTTTGCATCGGGCAAGCTTACCCGCTGATGATTGCTTGTCAAATAGCCATGTCGGCCGGCTGCTCAACAAATAGGCGGGGATAAGCCTGTCCGACCCTATCTATCTTAATAGCTATCCCGTCCGGCTTCGCTCGCCGTAGTCTTTTGCGATTGGGCCAAGTAGCGGACACCGTTCGCAAACCCAGACTGTTTCAGCCGCGCAATGGTCGATCGACCGGGCTCAGCGCGGCAAAAGCCGAGACGCCTCCATGAGGGAACAAATATGCGACCCCAAAAAGCATTTGCAGCGTTGATGCCCTGCCTGGCTCTGCTCGGCGTGTCCATGATGTCGCCGGCAAACAGTGCCCTGGCCACCGAGGGCAAGCCAGGCGGCACACTCCGACTGCTGGCCAATGCCGCGGCAGGCACCGCCGATCCGCACATCAACTACACGCTGCAGTATTTCCAGATCAATTATGTCCTCTACGATGGCCTGGTGACCTACAAGAAGGCCGGGGACAAGACCGGCTTCGAAGTCGTCGCGGACCTGGCGGAAAGCCTCCCGCAGGTCGAGAACGGCGGCAAGACCTACGTCTTCAAGCTGCGCAAGGGCATCAAATTCGCGGATGGGTCGGATGTCACCACGAAGGACGTGGTGGCTTCGTTCCAACGCATCTTCAAGATCAGCGGGCCGACGGCCGGGACCTTCTACAAAGGCATCGTCGGCGCGGATGCGTGCTTGAAGACGCCTGCGACGTGTACCCTCGAAGGTGGCCTGTCGGTCGACGACGCCGCCGGAAACATTACCTTCAACCTGGTCCAGCCGGATGCCGAGTTCCTGCAGAAGCTGGCTGTTCCGCATGCGTCGATCCTGCCGGCGAGCGCGCCGCTGAAGGACGCCGGCACCGATCCGATCCCGGGCACCGGACCCTACATGATCGCCAGTTACGATCCCAACAAGCTGATGAAGATTGTGCGCAACCCTCATTTCAAGGAATGGAGCAAGGAAGCGCAGCCGGCCGGATATCCGGACGAGATCGACTACGAATTCGGCCTAACCGACGAGGCGGCGGTGACCGCTGTCGAGAACGGCCAGGCGGACTGGATGTTCGACCCGCCGCCGTCCGACCGTCTCGCCGAACTCGGCACCAAATATGCCAAGCAGGTCACGGTTCATCCGCTGACAGCGATGTGGTACGCGCCGATGAACACCAATCTGGCGCCGTTCAACGACATCCGCGTTCGCCAGGCAGTGAACTTCGCGATCGACCGCGCCGCGATGGTCAAGCTGTTCGGCGGCAGCAATCTGGCGCAACCGGCCTGCCAGATCCTGCCACCGGGCTTCCCGTCATTTGTGGCCTATTGCCCGTTCACCGCCAATCCGGGCGAGAAGTGGTCAGCACCGGATATGGACAAGGCCAAGCAATTGGTCGCTGAATCGGGAACCGCAGGTCAGGAGGTGACGATCATCACCGAGGACACCACGGTCTCCAAAGCGATCGGCGTCTACCTGCAGGATGTGCTCAACCAGCTTGGCTACAAGACGTCGGTCAAGCCGATCTCGCAGAACATACAGTTCACCTACATCCAGAACACCAATAACAAGGTGCAGATTTCGATCTCGCAATGGTTCCAGGATTACCCGGCGCCATCGAATTTCCTGCAGGTCTTGTTCAGCTGTGCCTCGTTTACGCCGGGCTCCGACGCCTCGGTCAATATTTCGGGGTTCTGCGACAAGTCGATCGACGCATCGATGGACGAGGCAGAGGCAGCCACCATCGCCGATCCGGCCAAGGGCGCGACACTCTGGACCGCCATCGACAAGGCTGTGACGGACAAGGCTCCGGTCGCTGTCCTGTTCACGCCAAAGCGCGTCGATGTGATCTCTTCCAGGCTGAAGAACTTCACCTTCAGCCCGCAATTCTACTGGATTGTCAGCCAGTCCTGGGTGGAATAGCCGACCGGAGCCAATGCGACGGAGTGCCGCTGGCTCTCCGTCGCATTTCCTTTTCCGGCGGATCAGCGCATCTTCCAGGCCGCGATTTTTCCCAGGCAATCCTGTTCATGGTCAATGTCATTGCGGACCAGCCTGCCATCCCGGTTCGCCGGGCCACCGATGGCCCGTGGCGCACCGCATGGCGCAAGCTGAAAGGCGATCGTTCGGCAATATCTGCCTTCGCCGTGCTCGTCGTCATCGTGATCGCCTCGCTCGCGGCGCCGCTTTATGCGCGGTACGTCTCCGGCACCGATCCATTTGTGACCAATCTCAATGGCGAGATCGTCGTCGATGGGGTGACCCAGCCGGTGCTGCAGCCCTCCACCGAAGGCCTTGGCCTCGGCATGACGCCGGTCGGGCCGACCTGGCGCATCGGACCCTATATGCTGGGTGCCGACAACCAGGGCCGTGACGTCGCGGCGCGGCTGCTTTACGGCGGACGGGATTCGCTGTTGATCTCGGGTGCTGCAGCCGTGCTGTGCCTTGTCCTCGCGACATTCCTTGGGGTCGTTTCCGGCTTCTTCGGCGGCATCGTCGACATCGGCCTGTCGCGCATTCTCGACGTGCTCTGGGCTTTTCCGATTTTCCTGTTGGCAATTTCATTGTCGATCGTGCTGATTGCGCAGAGTATCCAGATCGGTCCGTTCGAAATCCGCTCCGGCAGCCTGTGGCTACCGGTCTTCATCATCGGCATCGTCTATGTGCCCTATGTGGCGCGGCCGATCCGCGGCCATGTCCTGACCTTAATGCATGCCGAATTCGTCACCGCTGCGATCGGCCTTGGCGCATCGCCCTGGCGCATCCTTTTGCGCGACATCATGCCCAATGTGGTGACCCGCATCATCGTTTTCGTGCCGTTGATCCTGGCGCTCAACATGATGACGGAATCCTCGCTGTCGTTCCTGTCGATCGGCGTGCAGCCGCCGGATGCCAGCTGGGGCACGATCATCCAGGACGGCCAGGGCCTGCTCTATTCGCGGCCGGTCGTGGCACTGGCGCCGGGGCTAGCCATTGTGATCACGGTGCTGGCTCTAAACATTCTGGGCGACGGCGTGCGCGACGCGCTCGATCCGAAATCCTCGCCGAGGGGCGTCTAGTGGTTGCCGCGCTCGGCTTCCGGCTTGGCCAGATGGTGCTGGTTATGTTCGGTATCAGCGTCGTCGCTTTCCTGATCTTCTTTGCGACGCCTGGCGCTGATCCATCGGCGCGCATTGCTGGCCGCAATGCTTCGCAAGAGACGCTGATCCAGGTGCGCCACGATTTCGGTCTCGACCGGCCATTGCCGGTGCAATATGGGCTGATGATGAACCGGCTTTTCGTCAGCCGCGATCTCACCTCCTTCGTCAATCGCGGGCAGCGCGTCATTCCGACCGTGATAAGCGCCATTCCCGTGACGCTGTCGCTGGTCGGCGGCGCGGCAGTGCTGTGGGTGCTCGGCGGATTGATCGTCGGTGTGATCGCAGGCGCAACGCGCGGTACATTCATTGATCGCGCGCTGATGATCCTGAGCCTGGTAGGTGTGTCGATCCCGGTCTTCTGGCTGGGCGAGGTCGCCAACCTGCTGACGCAAAGCCGCTGGCACGACAACTGGCTGTTTTCCTGGGTTCCTCCGCTCGGCTACATCCCCCTGACCGAGAATCCCTGGGGCTGGTTCAAGGCGCTCGTCATTCCGTGGTTCACGCTGGCAACCCTTTATGTCGGCCTCTACGGCCGGGTGCTGCGGGCAAGCCTGATCGAAATGATGCAGGAGGATTTCATCCGCACCGCCCGGGCCAAGGGGATCGGCGAACGCCGGGTGCTGCTGCATCATGGCCTCAGGACCTCTTTGGTCGCATTCGTCACCATGTTCGGCCTCGATTTCGGTGCCTTGGTCGGCGGCGGCGCGCTGTTGACCGAAGTGGTCTTCGGATTGCAGGGTGTCGGAAAACTGACGTATGAGGCGCTGCAGACCCTCGATCTGCCGATGATCCTGGCCACGGTGATTTACGCCGCCTTCTTCGTGGTGATGGCAAACTTCGTCGTCGACGTCGTCTTCGTCATAATCGACCCGAGGGCGCGCAATGTCGGCTGATGCTCCCCTTCTGGTGGTCAAGGACCTCACTGTCTCCTTCCGCAGCGACGAAGGCCTGGTGCGGGCGGTGGGAGGTGTTTCGTTCTCCGTCGAGCAGCGCGAGATCGTCGGTGTGGTCGGCGAATCCGGTTCGGGCAAAAGCCAGACCTTGCTCGCCATTATGGGGTTGATCGACAGCCCCAACGCTATCGTCTCCGGTTCCATCCGTTTCATGGGACAGGAGCTGATCGGGCTCAAGCGGCGTGCGCTCGATGCCATCCGCGGCCGCCAAATCGCGATGATCTTCCAGGATCCGATGTCCGCGCTCACCCCGGTGCATACGATCGGCAACCAGATCGGCGAGCAGGTCCGCGCGCATGAAAAGGTATCGGCGAAAGCGGCACGGGCGAGGGCCGTGCAATTGCTGGATGCGGTCGGCATCGCAAATCCGGATCGGGTCATCGACAGCTACCCGCACCAGCTTTCCGGCGGTATGCGCCAGCGCGCGGTGATTGCCATGGCGCTCTCGTGCAACCCGGCGCTGCTCGTCGCGGATGAACCGACTACAGCCCTCGATGTTACCGTGCAGGCGCAGATCCTCGAACTGATCGGACGATTGCGCGACCAGTTCGGTTCCGCTGTGATCCTGGTCACGCATGATCTTGGCGTCGTCGCCGAAGTCGCGGACCGGGTACTGGTTATGTATGGTGGACGCTTTGTCGAGGAGGGCGGCAAGAGCAGCGTGTTCCGGGCGCCGCTGCATCCCTACACATGGGGCTTGTTCGGCTCGATCCCGCCGATGGAGGGACCACGTCCAGCCCGGCTCGCTGCCATTCCGGGAATTCCGCCGTCGCTCTCCAACCTGCCGAAAGGCTGCGCCTTCAGCCCCCGCTGCGCCTTTCGCCACGACGCCTGTCTGGTTCAACTGCCGATCATGCAAGGCGAGAGCCATCGCGCCGCGTGCCTGTTGCCGGAGCCTACGCGCAGACAATTCGCTGCCCAGAGGCCTGGCGGCGTGGTGGAGATGCAACGATGAATGCCAGGCCACTCGAACGTCCGCTGCTTCGTGCCGGCGACCTGTCGAAGCGCTATAGCGTCGGCCGCTCGATCTTCCCGGCGCAGCGCCGGACCGTGCATGCGGTTGATAGGGTGTCGCTCGACATCTGGCCCGGGGAGAACCTCGGCATCGTCGGCGAGTCCGGTTGCGGCAAATCCACGCTTGGCCGGTGTCTGGTGCGTCTGACCGAAATCAGCTCGGGGTCGCTGGAATTCGAGGGCCGCGACATCAGCGACGCCTCCCAGCGCCAGCTTCGTCCGTTGCGGCGGCAGATGCAGATGGTCTTTCAGGATCCCAGCGCTTCGCTCAATCCGCGCCGGCGGGTCGGCGATCTGCTGGCCGATCCGTTCCGCATCCATGAACGCCTCTCGGCATCGGAAATGGCGGACCGCGTGGCCGAGCTCCTGCGCCGGGTCGACTTGTCGCCCCAGCACGCATCGCGCTACCCGCACGAATTCTCCGGCGGCCAGCGCCAGCGTATCGGCATCGCCCGCGCGCTGGCGCTGCGGCCACGGCTGATCGTGGCCGACGAGCCGGTCTCGGCGCTCGACGTGTCGATCCAGGCGCAGATCGTCAATCTGCTCGCCGACCTGCGCGAGGAGTTCAACTTGACCTATGTGTTCATCGCCCACGATCTTTCCGTGGTGCGTCAAATCTCGAGCCGTGTGGCGGTGATGTATCTGGGGTCAATCGTGGAGAGCGGGCCGACCGACGAGGTCTTTGCGGCGCCCAGACATCATTACACCGCGGCGCTGCGTTCCGCCGTGCCGATACCCAGCATCGACCGGGCGCGGCGCGGCCGGCTGGTGCTCAAGGGTGATCTGCCCAGCCCGATGAACCCACCCTCGGGGTGCCGGTTCCACACCCGTTGCCCAGCTGCCACCCCGATCTGCCGCAGCGAGCGCCCGCTTCTCCAAAGCATTGGCGAGGGCCGCCTGGTTGCTTGCCATCATCCAGCCGGCGGTTGACGAGGGAATTCTCGTTCAACGATATCCGGACCGTCAGCCGTAATCATTGCTTCGGCGAGAATAGAGGCCGATCTGGACGCCGCACGATCCGGCGCTATGTTGCGCTTCGGCGGCCGGGCATCGCGGATGCCTAATACTAAAGTAACTGTTCTCGCGTTGCCGAGCGATGCTACGATTTGAAGGACGGCGGCCGTACAGCGCTGCGTGATTTTGCGCCGGCGAGGACGGAATGTGGGAGGCCACTCTTCGTGCTGCAGCAGGCTGCCGCCGACATGTTGCTCGGTTGTCGACCATAAGGGAGGAAGTCACCAATGAAGATATCGTACCTGGTCTCGGCCGCGCTTCTTGCAGCGACCGCGATGCCTGCCGCAGCCGCCGAGATTTCCGACGGCAAGATCAAGATCGGCATTCTCAACGACCAGTCGGGCGTCTATGCCGATTTCGGCGGCAAGTGGTCGGTCGAGGCCGCCAAGATGGCGGTCGAGGATTTCGGCGGCAAGGTACAAGGCTCGCCGATCGAGATCGTCAGCGCCGACCACCAGAACAAGCCGGACATCGCCTCCAACATTGCGCGGCAGTGGTATGACACCGAACAGGTCGATTCCATCATGGAACTGACCACCTCCTCGGTGGCGCTCGCCGTCCAGGGAATTTCCAAGGAAAAGAAAAAAATTGACATCGTCACCGGCGCCGCGACCACCGAGCTAACCGGTAAACAGTGCTCGCCCTATGGCTTCCACTGGGCCTACGACACGCATTCGCAGGCAGTGGGGACTGGTGGCGCTCTCGTCCAGCAAGGCGGCGACAGCTGGTTCTTCGTCACAGTCGATTATGCATTCGGCTATTCGCTGAAGGAGCAGACCGCAAAGTTCGTCGAGAGCCATGGCGGCAAGGTGGCTGGCGAGGTGCGTTACCCGCTCGGCTCGACCGACTATTCATCCTTCCTGCTGCAGGCGCAATCGTCGGGCGCCAAGGTTATCGGCCTGGCGAATGCCGGCCTCGACACCTCCAATTCGATCAAGCAAGCGGCCGAATTCGGTATCGTGCAGGGCGGTCAGAGGCTTGCAGCACTTCTGTTCACGCTGGCCGAGGTGCATGGGCTCGGTCTCGAGGCGGCGCAAGGCGTGGTGCTGACCGAAGGTTTCTACTGGGATCGCGACGACAAGAGTCGCGAGTTCGCCCAGCGCTTCTTCAAGCGCACCAACCGCATGCCGAATATGATCCAGGCCGCCACCTATTCAGCGGTGACCCAGTATTTGAAGGCGATCGACAAAGCCGGCACCGATGGAACCGAGGCGGTCGCCAAGGAATTGCATGCGATGCCGGTGAACGATGTCTTTACGGCAAACGGCAAAGTGCAGGCAGACGGCAACATGGTTCACGACATGTATCTTTATCAGGTCAAGTCGCCGAGCGAGAGCACCAAGGAGTGGGACTATTACAAACCGCTCGCCACGATCCCCGGTAACGAGGCGTTTCTGAGCCCCAAGGAGAGCGGCTGTCCCATGGCAGGCGAGTGATTGGCGGACCGATGGCGCCGCCTGAACCGGATCGGCCGCGGGTGGTGCTTTCCGCCCGCGGCCTGCGGCGTGACTTCGCCGGCTTTGTTGCGGTCAGGAATGTCGATCTCGACCTCTACCACGGCAACATCCACGCGCTGATCGGACCCAACGGCGCCGGCAAGACCACCGTCTTCAACCTGCTCACCAAGTTCCTGCCGCCGACCAGCGGCAGGATCGAACTGCTCGGCCACGACATCACCCGCACCTCGCCGGCCAAGGTCGCGCGGATGGGCCTGGTGCGCTCGTTCCAGATCTCGGCGGTGTTTCCACATCTCAGCGTGCTCGACAATGTGCGTGTTGCGCTGCAGCGGCCGGGCGGGCTCAGCGTTCAGTTCTGGCGCTCGCTGTCTGCGCTCGATCGATTGACGCCGCGCGCCGAGGAGCTTTTGCGGTCGGTCGGCCTCGACGATGCCAAGAACAGGCCCGCCGCCGATCTCTCCTATGGCAGGAAACGCGTGCTCGAGATCGCCACGACGCTGGCGCTCGACCCGAAAGTGCTGCTGCTCGACGAGCCGATGGCCGGCATGGGGCACGAGGATGTGCGCACGGTTTCCGACATCATCCGCTCGGTCGCCAGGGAGCGTGCGGTGCTGATGGTCGAGCACAATCTGACTGTTGTAGCCGATCTTTGCGACTGGATAACCGTCATGCAGCGCGGTGAAATCCTTGCCGCCGGCGACTACTCCACGGTCAGCCGCGACGAGCGGGTGAGGATCGCCTATATGGGCACCGCCGATGAGTGACGCCGCGCCGCTTCTCGCCGTCCGCGGCCTCAACGCCTGGTATGGCGAGAGCCATGCGCTGCACGGCGTCGATCTTGAGGTCTTTCCAGGTGAAACTGTGACGTTGCTGGGCCGCAACGGCGTCGGCAAGACCACGACATTGCGCGCCATTATCGGGCTGATCCGCCAGCGGACCGGCCAGATTTTTTTCGACGGCAAGGATCTCATGCGCCTGCCATTGCACCGGACCGCGCATCAAGGCATCGGCCTGGTGCCGGAGGAACGCGGCATCTTCGCGACGCTGACCGTGGACGAGAATCTGGTTCTGCCGCCGATCGTCGCCGAGGGCGGCATGAGCGTGGAGGAAATATTCGATCTTTTCCCCAATCTGAAGGAGCGCCGCAACAGCCCCGGCACCAGGCTGTCGGGCGGCGAGCAGCAGATGCTGGCGATCGCGCGCATGCTCAGAACCGGCGTGAAAATGCTGCTTCTCGATGAGCCGACCGAGGGCCTGGCTCCGGTCATTGTGCAGCGCATCGGCGATCTGCTGGCGACGATGAAAAAGCGCGGCATGACGATCCTGCTGGTCGAGCAGAATTTCCGCTTTGCCAGCCGCATCACCGACCGTTTCTACCTGATGGAGCACGGCAAGGTCGTGGCGGGCTTTCCGGTCGGCGAACTGCCGGATCGCATGACGCTGCTGCATGAAGTGCTGGGTGTATGATGGCGCCATGACGATGATCTTCGGAATACCCGTTCAGGCATTCCTCGGCCAATTGCTGGTCGGCCTCATCAACGGCTCGTTCTACGCAATGTTGAGCCTGGGCCTGGCTGTCATATTCGGCTTGTTGCGCGTCATCAATTTCGCTCACGGCGCGCTCTATATGCTCGGCGCCTTCATCGGCTACCTGCTTCTCACCCGGTTCGGCATCGGCTACTGGCCGGCTCTGATCCTGTCGCCGCTGATCGTCGGCGGCTTCGGCGTCGTGGTCGAGCGCCTGGCGCTGTCGAGGCTTTACGACATCGACCCGCTCTACGGGCTGCTTTTCACCTTTGGCCTCGCGCTCGTGCTCGAAGGGGTGTTCCGTTACTACTATGGCGTATCGGGAAGTCCTTATTCCGTGCCGCCGCTGCTCTCCGGGGGAACCAATCTCGGCTTCATGTTCCTGCCCAATTATCGCGGCTGGGTGGTGGTCGCCTCGATGATCGTCTGTTTCGGCACCTGGGCGCTGATCGAGAAGACCAGGCTGGGCTCCTATCTGCGCGCGGCGACGGAGAACCCCGGCCTGGTGCAGGCTTTCGGCGTCAACGTGCCGTTGCTGCTGACCCTCACCTACGGCCTCGGCGCCGCTCTTGCCGGACTTGCAGGGGTTCTCGCCGCGCCGATCTATCAGGTGAGCCCGCTGATGGGATCTGACCTCATCATCGTCGTCTTCGCCGTCGTCGTGGTCGGCGGCATGGGATCGATCCTCGGGGCGATCGTCACCGGTTACATGCTCGGCCTCGCCGAAGGCCTGACTAAGGTCTTCTATCCCGAAGCCTCCAATCTGGTGGTCTTCGTCATCATGGCAATCGTGCTTCTGGTCCGGCCAGCCGGCCTGTTCGGAAGGGATGCCTGAGATGGCCGAACTGACACTTCGCGAGACGCGTGCCAAGAATTCGGCACGGCTTGAATGGGCGCTGGTCGGGCTCGGCATCCTGGCGCTGCTGGTGGCGCCTTTCTTCGTCTATCCGATCTTCCTGATGAAGATGCTGTGCTTTGCGCTGTTTGCCTGCGCGTTCAACCTTCTGCTCGGCTACACCGGGCTGTTGTCCTTCGGCCATGCGACATTCTTCGGCGGGGCGGCCTATTTCACCGCATACGCGGTCAAGGTCTGGGGCTGGCCACCGGAAGCGGGCATCCTGCTCGGTGTCCTAGGTGCCGCGCTGCTCGGCCTTGTGATGGGCTTCTTTGCCATCCGCCGGCAAGGCATCTATTTCGCCATGATCACGCTGGCGCTGTCGCAGATGTTCTTCTTCTTCTGCGTGCAGGCGCCGTTCACCGGAGGTGAGGACGGCATCCAGGGCGTGCCGCGCGGCAGGCTGCTTGGAATGCTCGACCTGAACGTCTCGATGAACATCTATTATTTCGTGCTGGCGGTCTTCCTGATCGGCGTGTTCGCCATCTGGCGCATCATCAACTCGCCTTTCGGCATGATCCTGCGTTCCATCCGGGAAAACGAGAGCCGGGCCATTTCGCTTGGCTATTCCGTCGCCAACTACAAGCTGGCGGCTTTCGTCATGTCGGCAACATTGGCCGGGCTGGCCGGCGCGCTCAAGGCGATCGTTTTCCAGTTTGCCACACTCACCGACGTCACCTGGCAGATGTCCGGCGAGGTGATCCTGATGACGCTCCTCGGCGGCATCGGCACCATGGTCGGGCCGATCATCGGCGCCAGTCTGGTCGTCGGCCTGGAGAACACGCTCGCCACCTCGAATTTTCCAGTGACCATCGCCACGGGCCTGACCTTCATGGTCTGCGTGCTGGTTTTCCGGCGCGGTATTGTCGGTGAGATCTATGCGCGATTTCTCGGGCCAAAGGGTGACGCGAAAGACTGAACGGGTCAGCGCCGCCTCGCTAGGCGATGCGTACACCTTGCGCGTCGAGAAGCACGCAGCCCAGCAGGTCGAAGCAGACATCGACCGCTTCGCCTTCACGCAGCGGCTGGCCGTCGATCAACGTGTTGGCGCGCACCAGCGTGCCGGCGCCGATGTCGATCTCGTAGACCGCATTGCCGCCGAGATAGGAGGTCGAGACGATCCGTCCCGCCAGCCTGTTGGCAGCACCGGCGGTACCGACGGTAAGCTTCTGCGGGCGAACGACGACGGTGACCACGCTGCCGGTCTCGAGCGCCTTCGGCGCGGCCGCCTTTACGATATGGCCGGTGGCCAGCGCGATCGTCGCCATCTTGCCGTCCATCACGGTCACGCTGCCGGGCAGCATGTTGGCCTTGCCCAGGAAATTGGCGACGAATGCGGTGGCCGGCTGGTCATAGACCTGCGCGGGGGAGCCGATCTGCTCGATCAGGCCGGCGTTCATCACGACGATGTGGTCGGACATCGACAAGGCTTCTTCCTGGTCGTGCGTCACGAAGATAGCAGTGATGCCCGTCTCCCTCTGGATTTTCTTGATCTCGACGCGCATGTCCTCGCGCATATTGGCGTCGAGCGCCGACAAGGGCTCGTCCAGCAGCAGCACTTCCGGCTCGAAGACGATGGCGCGGGCCAGTGCGATGCGTTGCTGCTGGCCGCCCGAGAGCTGTGACGGCAGCTTTGTCTCACTGCCGGGCAGCCGCACCATATCCAGCGCCTTCTTGACCCGGCGCACGATTTCCAGTTTCGGCACGTTTCGGTATTTCAGGCCGAATGCGACGTTGTCGAAGACGTTCTTGTGCGGAAAGAGCGCGTAGTTCTGGAACACCAGACCAATGTTGCGCTTATAGATCGGGATGTCGTCGACCCGCTTTCCGCCGATCGAGATCTGGCCACTGGAGATGTCGACCAGGCCCGCGATCGAGCGCAGGATCGTCGTTTTGCCGCACCCGGACGGCCCCAGCAAGGTGACGAAACTACCTTTGCGGATTGCCAGTGAAAAATCGCGCACAGCGGCGAACTTGCCGTAGAAAATATCGATGTCGCGAAACTCGACCGCAGGCTTTCCTATCGGCTGCCGCTCGCTCTGGGCGAGCGGGTCGCCATCAGCCCCGGCCGAAGCCGGCCGGGGCTGCTGGTCGTGGCTGTTGTCGTCATGCACCTTTCGACACCCTGTCCCATTGCTTGGTCCAGGCGTCTTCGTTCTTCGCCCAGTAGAGCGGATCGGCGAAGGTCAGCGATTTCATCGATCCAGTCGGGTCGAAGGCCGGAAGCGCCGCGATCTTGTCGGTCAGCTTCACCTTGGTGGGGTCAAGCGATGGCGGATAGTTCTGGCCCTCGGCGACGGCGATCGAGGTGGCAGGATCCAGCATGAAGTTGATCAGTTCCTCGCATTCGGCCATCGGCGAACCCTTGAGGACCAGCATGTCCTCCATCCACGCGTATGAGCCGGTAGGGTCGAGATAGCCGATCGGCTGGCCCTGCTGCTGCAGGGCGGCGACACGTCCTGACCAGGCGTCGGTGACAACGATCTCGTTTCGCGACAGGAGGTCCATGAGTTCCGCGCCGGAACTCCAGAACTTCTTGGCCAGGTCGCGGGTCTCGCGAACCTTGGCCCAGACCGCATCCATGTCCTGGATGTTGTTGGGGTCCTGTTTCGTCTGCAGTGCCGCATACCAGACGCGCGTCGTCATATCGGCATAGCCGCCGATCTTGCCGGCATATTTCGTGTCGGTAAGCAGGTTGGCGCCCTTTTCCTTGGCTTCCTCCGGCGAGATGACCTTGTTGTTGTAGGCGATGCCGGTGGTGCCGTAATCATATGGCACTGCCGACAGCTTCGGCGTGATCTTGCGGAACGGCTCGATCATGGCGGTCAGGACATTCGCCATGTTCGGAATGTTTGCCTCGTTGATCTCCGAATTGAAACCGCCATTGACGTATTTGATGTAGTAGTTGACGCCGGAAGAATGGACGATCTGGAAGTCGCCTGGTTTCGACGTCTTGATCTTGGTGATGATCTCGTTCTCGTCGCCAAAGGTGCCCTGGACGACCTTGACCTTGGACTTGGCGGTATAAGGCTGGAACGCGTACTTATCGATCGCCTCCTGCACCACGCCGCCCCATCCGTCGAAGCGCACTTCCGAAACCGCGGCCAGCGCCCGTCCCATCCAGGGCATGGAAAGCCCGGTGGCGGCGGCAGCGGCCGCCGTCAGCGTCAGGAATGATCGCCGGCTGATGTCACCATTGGCATAGCGTTCGTTGAGCCGTTCCAGTCGTTTGGTGGTTGTCAGTTTCATTTCCATTCTCCCATTTTCATTTTCACTTGCCTGCCTTGAACCAGGTGAGGCTTTGCAGGATGAGCCCGCCTGCCAAGGGAATGCCGACCGTCAAAAGGATCATGACGGTTCCGAGCGCGTTCACCTCAGGGCTGATCGAGATCTTCAGCATCGAAAGGATTTGCGTCGGCATGGTCTCGACGCCGGCCGGCCGCCAGAACAGGCTGGCCGAGGTGTTGTCGAACGAAATGGTGAAAGCGAGCAGAACACTGGCAAGCACTGCGGGAATGAGCAGCGGCAGCGTGATTTCGCGGAATGTCGACACGCGCGGCGCCCCGAGCGAAAGCGCCGCCTCCTCATAGGAACGTTTTATGCCGACCATGCGCGCCTGGACGATCAGCACCACGTAGGGGAGCGTGAGCATAATGTGGCCGAGCACCAGCAGCGTCATGCTGCGCGGCTGGTCGACGGCTTTGATCATGACCAGCAGGCCGACGCCGAGTATCGTTTCGGGGACCAGCGCGGGAAGAATGACAAGCGTGTTGATCGCCTGCTTGCCACGGAACTCGAAGCGCACCAGCGCCAATGCCGCCATGATGCCGAGCAGCGTCGTCACCGTTGCCGTCACCAGGGCAATCCACATCGATGTCCGGAAGGCGTCGAGAACCGGCTCGTTGGTGAGCAGCTTTTCGTACCATCGCAGGCTGAAGCCGGTGAGGGGAAAGCCGCCGAACATCGAGGCATTGAAGGAAAGCACGACCGTGGCGAGGATCGGCGCAAACATGAAGACGTAGACGCACACCGTGATCGCGCCGGTCAGCCGCCACGCCCATCTGCCTTCGCGATCGGGATGATCCGCTCTCATGCACTGAGGCCCTTCATGATCTGCGATAGGCCCATATAGCGGCTATAGGCGGCCGCGGCCGCGCCGAGCAGGACGAACAGGACGATGGAAAGCGTGGCGCCCATCGGCCAATTGAGCTGCCCCATGATGGTGTCGTAGATCAAGTTGCCGAACAGCGCATCGCGGCTGCCACCGAGCAGCTGCGGCGTCACATAGGAGCCGGCCGCCAGCACGAAGCAGAGCAGCAGCCCGGCGCCCAGCCCCGGCATCGATAGCGGCAGGGTCACTTCGCGAAACGCCTGCGCGCTGGTACAGCCCATCGAGCGGGCGGCGGCGATCAGCGTGCGGTCGATGCTTTCCAGGCTGACATAGACGTTCAGGATCATATAGGGCAGCAGAAAATGCAGCAGCCCCATGATGACGGCGCCCTCGGTGTAGAGCATCGGCAACGGCTCGTTGATAATCCCCAGCCTGATGAGCACGACGTTGATCAGCCCCTGTTCGCCGAGAATATGGATCCACGAGAATGTCCGGATGGTGAAGCTGATCCAGAACGGCACGATGAGCAGCAGCAACAACAGCCATTTGTGCCTGAAGGTCGTGGCCCAGATGAAATAGGCGGGGAAATAGCCAAGGATCGCGCAGATCACAGCGGTGATGGCGCCGACGCGAACGGTCTTCCAAAGAAAACCGTGATAGTAGCTGTCGGTGAGGAATTCCTTCCAGTTGTCGAAGGTCAGCACCGCCGACTCCACCCCCGCGGTGACGAAGGTGAAAAACGTGTAGACCGTCATCATCGCGATCGGCAGCAGCAGAAGCAGGGTAAGCAGTAAAAGCACAGGCGCGACGAGGACCCAGGCCAGTCGCTGATCGTATAATTTCCACCCTTTGGTCACGACCCGTCCAACCGCTTTATGTGCAAGCCGCCATCACCGGGCTCGGCTCCGGACTAGATTGGGCGATCGGCGTTCAGGTGTCCACTCTGCATATGGCTCCTGCACAAATTCTGTGCAGGGCCACCGCGCGACCCTCGCCCTGCCGGATTCAACAAATTGCCCGGCGTTCCGCCTGCACATTGATTAAATCAGATATCCCGATATACAGGGTAATTTCGGATATGGATTTAACATGGGCCGGGCAATTTTATGAGTCGCAATTTTCTGGTGATTGAACCTGAGGAAGGCATTGCCGTGCTCAAGGGGCTTGCCTCCTCGGCGCGGATCTCGATGCTGAAACTGCTGCATGAGAAGGGGCCGATGAATGTCAACGAAATCGCCGCCGTGCTGTCGCTTCCGCAGTCGACCGTCTCGACCAACATCCAGGTGCTGGAGGATGCGGGGCTGATCCGCACCGAGAACCTGAAAGCGAAGAAAGGCAGTCAGAAAATCTGTTATCCGACGGCGGAAGAAGTGCTCGTCGTGTTCAAGAGCGAATATCGTGCGGTCAAGAACGACGCGATCGAAGTGTCGATGCCGATCGGGCTTTATACCGGCTTCGAGGTTACCGCGCCCTGCGGCCTTTGTTCGCCGGACGGCATCATCGGTCTACTCGATGTGCCGAACACTTTCCTCGATCCGGACCGCATGAAGGCCGGTCTGCTATGGTTCACGCGCGGTTTTGTCGAATACCAGTTCCCCAACAATGCCAAGCTCGCCAATGCCGAGATCACCGGACTCGAAGTTGCGATAGAGCTGTCTTCGGAAGTGCCGGGCACCAGCGCCGATTGGCCCTCGGACATCACGCTGACGATCAATGGCGTCGATGTCGG